>NZ_KI519443.1:246597-320308 GCF_000482505.1 Leptotrichia trevisanii DSM 22070 | reverse complement strand
ATACTGAAGAGGATTACATAGGCTCAAGGACGGAAGCCCTTGTGTCCCACGAATGCTCAAGATTTTTGTCAAGCAGGCCGAAAGCGTTTTCAAGAAGGAAGATAAAGGCAAGAGCGTTATACTACACTTTCTTTGCAAACTATGGAAAAAACAGGGAAAAGGCGTATGAATTGTACTTTAGCGGCAAAAGAACGAGTTCACTAGAAAAGGTAATAGAGATGGAATGCTTGTCAGAAATTGTTAATGAAACAGGAAAAAGCACAAATATGCCATATTTGAGAGGAGGAGAATGTCCGATTAGGGAAGTTTTGAAAGAAATATCACAAAGTAAAATATTTTAAAAAAGCAGTCAAAAAAGATTTGTTGTGGTATTTAATGAGTGCCCCTATATTTTTTACTCTGTCATAACTTTTATTTTTTGATATGCAATAAAAGTACATAGATTTGATAAAATTTAAAAAAATAGTAGAAAAACGGTTAAGAAAATTGGGATATTAAATTTAGATGACTGAAGTGTAGACTATTTTAAAAAATTTATTGAGGTTTCTTTTTTTGAAAATAAATTATAAAAAGAATAGATAAAGAAATTTATAATTAAAAAAATCTTGTAAATTGTGTAAAATTATAAGTGTAAAAAAATAAAAATAAGAAATTTTAATATTTTTTAATTAATATATATGTTAAAATAAAAAGCGAAGAAGTCAAAAGAATAGACTTTAACAAAGAATGATATAATAAAAAAATTAGGAGGTAAAATGAATCAAAAAAATATATTTTTAAAAGGGATAGATTCTTTCACGCTACATGTTTTAGCTATTTTATTTATGATATTAGATCATTTGTGGAATGCATTTTTTGTTAATCAGAATCAGATATGGATGCATCTTTTGGGCAGATTTGCCTTTCCTATATTTGCCTTTATGCTTGTAGAGGGATTTTGTAAAACGAAGAATAGAAATAAATATTTAAAACGTATCTTTATTTTTGCTGCTATTTCAGAAATTCCTTTTAATCTGTTTGTAAGTACTTCTGTATTTGGGAGTCCGTCGATATTTTTACCATATAAGAATGTCTTATGGAGTTTTGGGATTGCTTTATATATGCTAGTTTTGCTTGAAAAAATTAAAAAAAAGAGTATGCCCATAATAGCAAAAATTTTTGGAAAAATTGTTATAGGTATTATGGCCATGTTTATTACACGTCTTATAGGTAGTGATTATTTAGAATACGGAATTATGATGGTTTTAGTATTTTATTTTTTCAGAAATAGAACATGGTGGAATTTTATAGCTCAAGTTATCTTGTTAGCATGGATAAATATTTTTCTTATACCAAGATATGATTTTTCGTTTAATCTTTTTGGAAATAAAATATATGCACCAGTACAATCATTTGCAATATTTTCATTAGTTTTTATATGGCTCTACAATGGAAAGCAAGGTATTCATAATAAAATTACAAAATATATGTTTTACAGTTTTTATCCATTACATCTTTTGTTAATTGTAATAATTTATATTTTTTTTAAGAAATACATCATTTATTGAACTAAATGATATAAGTATTGTAACAAAAAACGGATTTAATTATAAATTTATAGAAATTCCTAATAGTAAAATAGGGCGAAAGATTGGTATAGAAATATTTAATTAAAGGCTGGAATTTTTTTCAGTCTTTTTTGTATGGTGAAAGGCATAACCCTATAAAAAAATAACTTTAATTTTATAAATTTTTTGATTTCTGCTCTTTAAATGGGAAATAGTATAAAATGGAATATAAACAAAAATGAGGTATAATATTACTGTATAAAATTAAAAATATAAATTTTGTTAATATTGGAAAAATATAGAAAGGGAAAGTTATGAAAAAAATAGTTTTAATTTTGATAAGTGTATTATTTTTAGTGAGCTGTGCTGGAAATATCCCATTGTCAGAGGAGGAAAAAGGA
The DNA here is from genome assembly GCF_000482505.1 of Leptotrichia trevisanii DSM 22070. Taxonomy (NCBI): domain Bacteria; kingdom Fusobacteriati; phylum Fusobacteriota; class Fusobacteriia; order Fusobacteriales; family Leptotrichiaceae; genus Leptotrichia; species Leptotrichia trevisanii. The sequence goes on along the minus strand of NZ_KI519443.1, from coordinate 318,360 downwards.
GCTTTAAAAAAGGCAAAAATGGAAATTGCTGAAATGAAGAAAAATTCGACAATGGCAGAAAAGGAAAGAATTTTGCAAAAGGGGATAGAAGTTCAGAGAAAATATTTACGAATTGGGGTAGTGTATTTTAAAAGTGTGGAAAAGGATATTCCGATGGCAGATTATTATCTGGCAAGAAATTATAGTGCGAGAGGGGAAAATGAAGAGGCACTGAAATGGGCAAGAAAAGGCTCGAACAGAGGAGTGAAGGAAGCAAGTACATTTGCAGGACATATTTATGCTAATCAGAGAGATGAAATGAATGCAAGAAAATATTATATAAAGGCAATGGATCAGGGAGATTATAGGGAAGACACCTTGTTTAGAGTGTGGGTGTATGGAGAAAAGAAAGAAATTGATAGTGAAGTGGTGGAAGCATTTAAAAGAAATTTAAATAAAAATATTGAGGTAAAAAATGCTTTGGCTTTTTATTATCAGAGGCACGATTACTTTGATGAAGCTGAAAAGCTGTACAAGGAGCTTGTTAATGAAAAATATCCGAATGCAGAAAGACTTTTAGGGGAGCTTTATATATCAAAAAAAGATTATATTAAAGCAGAAGAATGGTTATTAAAGGAATCGGAAAAATTATTTTCACATTCAGAAGACAATGTGAAATATATTGAAGAAAAAAGAGCAAGATTATTGCGTCTGTTAGCAGAAGTTTATGAAATGAAAGGAGATTATGGCAAAGCTGAAAATAACCTTTTAAAAGCAAAAAAACTTGCACATAAGGAACTTGCATTAACGAGTTTAGCCAAATTGTACGAAAAGCAGGGGAAATATAATCAAGCTCTGAAAATAAATGACGAATTAGAAGAATTGAAGAAAACAAAAAAAAGAAAAATTAAATCATAAAAGAAATAAAAAATGGAGAATTTTATGAGAATAGAGAAACTGGAATTTGTAAAAAATATTGATAAATTTGAAAATAATTCTGATGAATATGTGGAGATTAATTTAAATAGGAAGGTAAAGGAACTTTCAAGTGTTTCATATGAAAAAAAATTATACAGTTTTTATTTATCAATAGGAGAAGATGGGAGAATAAATTCGCTGGAAATTCTCAATATATTGAAAATGGCTAAATTTACACCTAAAATAGAAGTCCCTGAAAATATAATAGAAGGCGATATTTATTTTAAGAGGGAAGAATACAATGAAGCTGGTATAAAAGTTAAAGAATTAGATTTTTTGGAGATTGATATTTCCAACAATATTATTGGATGTTATTTTACTGATAAAAAGTTTGATATTTATTTTGGAGTAAAAATTTGCGAAAATATAATAATTTTAATTAATAGGAATAATTATGCAGAAGGAATTTTGATTTATGGAAAATTTGAAATTGAAGATGATAGATTTTACTGGAAAAAGTAAGGATGTGGTAAGTGAGCGAGATATGATTTTTTCTTTTAATAACGGAGAGATAAAAATATATTTATCTTATGTAACAGGAGAACTGAAAAAAATAGAAATAGTTAGTGAAAATGAAAAAATTGAAAAAGAAATTGAACTGGAAGCGGTATTAAAATTTAAGTGGAATTCAGTTATTTTAGATTATGAATATGGATTGTATGAGCATGTGGAAATAGAAATTGAGGATAAGCTGGAAAAATATTGGGCTGATGAAAAAACAGTTTATTTAAAGGAAGGGAAGAGAATTTTTCTGGAAATTGAAATTTGGGAAGGATATTTGCTATTTTTTGATGATGAGTGCAGGATGGCGGGATTTGGTACAGAATGTAAAAATCAAAAGGAATAAAAACTTTGAAAAGGCGGAATTATAAATGAATAAATATATTTTACTGATGTTGCTTTGTCTGTTAATAGGATGTAAGAATCAAGGAAATAATGTGGTAAAAGCAAAAAGAAAATTGTCTGATAAAGTTTTAAAAAATTCAATTAGAACAATTATAATGATGTCTCCTGAATTTTCAGATGATTATATGGGATAGGGTTTATGGAAGATGAGAAAACTTTGGATATTTTAGTTATCAAGGGGATTGAAAAAATAATAAAATTTGTAAACACAAATACTCTTGTTTTTTTATAAAAAATGTGGTATTCTTAAGACAAGGAAATCTAATTTTATAATGAATACAATTATGTAACTATAATTGTATAAAATGGAAAGGACGAAGAAAATGAAAAAATATGATGCAATAATAATTGGATTTGGAAAAGGTGGAAAAACTTTGGCAGGATTTTTGGCTGGGAAAGGTCAGAATGTGGCTTTGATTGAGAAATCTGATAAGATGTATGGAGGAACTTGTATAAATATTGGGTGTATTCCTACAAAAAAACTTGTTGACAGTACAAAAGTTCTTAAAAATAAAGGATTAAATGGTATTGAGGAAAAGGAAAAATTTTATGAAGAAAGCATAAATAATAAAAATACATTAATTGGTGCATTACGTGGAAAAAATTATGAAATGCTAGCTACAAAGGAAAATATTGATATTTATGATGGATTTGGAAGTTTTGTTTCGAAAAATGTAGTTAATATTGAAAGTAATGGAGAAAATGTTCAGATTGAAGGAGAAAAAATATTTATAAATACAGGTTCGACTACAATAATTCCTGGTATAAAAGGGCTTAAAGAAAGTAACCACGTTTATACAAGTACTTCAATTATGGAACTAAAGGAACTTCCCAAAAAATTGACTATTCTGGGAGCAGGGTACATCGGACTGGAATTTGCTTCAATGTATGCTGATTTTGGGTCAGAAGTTACGGTTATTGATTTGGCACAAAGACTTATGCCTAGAGAAGATGAAGAAATTGCTTATAGAGCAAAAGCTATATTTGAGGCAAAAGGAATCAAATTTTTACTGGAATCAAAAATTGAGGAAATTGTTGATAAAAATGGAAAAGGATATGTGCAAATTTCACAAGGAGCAAGCAAGAGCGAAATTGAATCAGACGCAATTCTTGTAGCAATCGGAAGAAAACCTAATACAGAAGGTCTTAATCTAGAAGCGGCAGGAGTAAAAACTGACGAAAAAGGTGCGGTTCTAGTTGACGAAACATTGAAAACAACAGCTGATAACATTTGGGCAATGGGAGATGTGAAAGGCGGACTTCAATTTACGTATATTTCTCTTGATGACTTTAGAATAATAAGGGATAATCTTTACAATGGAGGAAATAGAACAGTAAACGACAGAAATGTAATTCCATACAGCGTATTTGTAAATCCGCCATTATCAAGAGTTGGAATGACTGAAAGCGAAGCGATTGCCAAAGGATATGAAGTAAAAACAGGAAGACTTGAAGCAATGGCAATTCCAAAAGCAAAAATAGAAGGTGTAACAGATGGACTTCTTAAAGCGGTTGTAGATGCAAAAACAGATAAAATACTGGGATGTACTTTATTATGCAACACTTCCCACGAAATGATAAACATTGTTGCAGCAGCTATGAAAGCTGAACAAAAATATACATTCCTAAAAGATATGATATTTACTCATCCGACAATGAGCGAGGCTTTGAATGATTTATTTGGAAGTGTGAAATAAATTGGAAGAATTGATTGTGCTTATATTTTTAAATTTATTAATGCTTTATAGCTTATTTAGATTATTTTTTTGTTTTATAAAAGTTTTTAAGAAAAAAGAAATTAAAAAATTTTTATGGGGTGATTTAGTTTTTGGAATAGTGTATTTGCTTTTATGTATAAAAATTTTGGGTAAGGATTTTTTTTCACAAAACCAAGGCTTACACGTAATAGTATGTATTTTGGTTGTTTTATTGTTTATGATAATGAAAAGAAAAAATATTAAGTTCTTGTCTTATGTTGTTTTTTCTCTAGTTTTTACTGATTTATTAGGGTTGATTTATCATAGGAATATGCAATTTTATGGAATTATAGTTTTACAAATACCGATTTTTATAATTGCAAATTTTGTAAAAGATGATAATAGATTAAATAAATATACATATTCAACATTGATAATGGCTAATTTATTGAATATATCTGCAATTTCACTTAAAACTTTGATGTTGTTGGAAAAGACAGGAAAAATTTGAATCAAGGAGAAGGTAAAATGGTATTAATTTTAATGACAGCTGTAATACTTTTTTACGAAATATTCAAAATTCTCTTTAATATTATGAGGGTTTTCTTTTTCAAAAAAAAGATAAAAAAATTTTTGGAAATTGACTTGGGTGCTGGGATGATTTGTTTCATTTTATGGTTAGCGGCAATGGGAAATTACTTTTATTTGTTTCCTAATCAAATATTTCATTCAATATTTTATGTTGTTGCTGTTTTGATATTTTTAACAAATGAAACAGAGAAAAAAAGTTTATAATTATTTGTTATTTGCAATAATGGTGATTGATATAATAATCTTTTTAATTGCATTATTCAGTATATTTGGTTTGTATCCTGTTATGTTTTTTCTACCTGTTATATTGATTTGTATAGTGTTAATTCTAAGAAAAAAGAATGATAAATTGGATTATGGATATTTAATGTTGTCTTTAATTAATATTGCAAATATTTTATTGCCATATGCAATGATGATTGCTTATATAGTTTCAGAATTTTAAAAAATATATAAGATAGAATAATAAATAAAAATAAAATTTTTTTGCAAATGAAAATCACGGTTATTAAGATTAACTGTGATTTTTTGTTATCGACTTTAGTTAGTTGAGCATGCAAAGTGTGCGAAACATAAGATTACCCGCTATGCGAGTGCGGAAACGTAAGTTTGCCTTATAACTATATTTTTTAACAACAATGATTATTTCAATTATTTGTTTTTAATTAAAATACCCCATAAAATCATTTTTTAATTCTAAAATTTTTTTAGTTAGTTCAGGATAGAAATTTGTTCCATAAATTTCATCTTCCAAAAATTTATTATATTTTTCAATTGGAATTTTACCATTCTTATCCTTGTTTTCTGCCATAAACTGCTTTAAGTTTTGATATAATTCATCCAAACTTTTACCTGTATATTCCGCATGCCAAACACTGTCATCAGCATTGTCATAATCTAATACATACATATGTGGAAAAGACAGTTCAGGAATTTTTATAATAATATATGTTGAAAAAATTTTTTTTGTGCTTTTATCTTTTTTGAATGTTATATCTTCTTCCAAAAATTTATCATCCAGTTTTATTTTTTTTATTGTATCATAAATTAATAACATTTTTTTTATTTTTGTTACAAGTTCTTTTCTAGAATCATTCAACACAATGTTTTCTTTACTTTCAAAAACAGGAATATTATTTTTAAAAGCAATATCTCTATATTCTGTCATATTAAAATTTGAAGTATTAATTTCAAATTTAACTAAAGTTGTCATATTTCTTTCAGAATAATTAAGATATTTTGGATCTAGAATGTATAAATTTCGATTACAACGTCCATTATAATCAAGTACACAGTATCCATGTCCATTATTTATTTTATAAATTTCCATTCCAGATTTTATTTTTTCACTAAGAAGGGGAAAATACTCATAATAAACTATCTTGTCTGCTTCAAATGAATTAGTAAACCCTGAACTTTGAAATATTATCATAAAACTAAGAAATAAACACCAACTTGATATTTTAAATTTTTTTTCCAAAATAATTTGACAATTATAATTCATAGTGAACCTCCTTTATTGTTTTCTTTATTCTAAAAAGAAATTATATCCCAATTCATCATTTAACTTTAAAATTTTCCTAGTTAGTTCTGGATAAAAATTTGTTTTATAAATTTCTTTTTCCATAAATTCATCATACTTTTTTTTTGGAATTTTATCATCTTTATTCTTATTTTTTGCTATAAACTGTTTTAAATATTGATATAATTCATCAAAATCTCTACCTTTATACTCTAAATTCCAAATTGATTTATTGATATTTTCGTAGTCAATAACATACATAGGTGGAAAATACGACAATTCAGGAGTTTTTATAATAATATAAGTCGAAAATGTGTATTGTTCCTGTCATTGAACTGGGTCCATCATCTGCTTCGATTATTTCTTCATCTGTAGTTATATTTTTAACCAAATCATGTATCATCAGCATTTTTCTTATTTTTTTTATACTTTCTTTTTGAGAATTTCCCAAAACAATATCTGATTCACTGTTAAAATGCAAATAATCATTATCAAAAGTAATATTTCCATATTTTTTTGCCGTAAAATTTGATAAATCAATATCCAGTTTAATTGCACTTTGCATATTTTTTTCTATACCATTAGCATATTTGGGATCTAAAATTTGTAGCAGACCATTGCATTCTTTCACAAAATCTGAAGTTCCACAATATCCTTTTACTTTATGTATCTCCATTCCAGATTTCAGCTTGTCTGCAAAACCCTGATAGTTATAATTGTAGTATACTATTTTATTTAACTGCTTCGGTTTAGAAAATATCATTACTTGTAATATAAAAAAACATAAAATAATTTTTATTGCTCTCATTTTGCCTCTTTTCTTTATTATATATCACAAATTTTTAGTTAATAACATTAATGTTTTTTATTATTTTAACATAATTTATACATAAATGTAAATGTTAAAATTTTTATCAGGAAAATAAATTTTTGAAATGTAATTTTAGTAAACTGATAAGATTAAGTAATCTTGTTTTTTAGTAAAAAATATGATATTCTTGTGTATACCAAGGGATTAAGGCTCTTTGTAAGCTAAAGAAATATTTTCTGAAAAATGTTGATAAATTATAGACGATAAAGTATAATAATATTGTTATATACTTTTTGGATTATAAAATTTATAAATTGGAAAAAAAGATAAAAAATAATCTCAACACTAAGAGTTTAATATCAATAAATTTTATTTTATACCATATTTTAGATAAAAATTGAGATGGAAATTAGAAATGAAAGTAATATTTTTTAGAAAGGAAATTAGAAAAATGGAAGATATTATTAAAAAGATAAATGAATTTTCAAAGTTGGCACGTGAGAGGGAATTGACGGAAGAAGAGAAGAAAGAGCGTGAAAAATATAGAAAAATGTATATTGAAAAATTTAAGGAAAGTGTGAGAGGGCATTTGGACAGTATTAAAGTGGTTAGAGTGGATGATGAAGGAAATCCAATTGATGATGACGGGAATGTTATTGAGCCTGAAGCGTAAAAAAATTAAGAAATTAGGTGGATTAGAGAAAATTGCAAAAGTAGGAAGTTTCAGAAATTGAATAATAACAGAATTTATACAGTAAGAAATTAAGGTTTTGTCAAATTTTAGAAGAAATAAGAAAAATTGAAAATAAAAATGCTATATTAATAGGATTTTGTAAACTTTTGTAAATAATTAACGAAAATAATGGGAAAGGAGTGAGTGGAAATTTATGAAATATGATTTAGTTATATTTGATTTGGATGGAACGCTTATGGATACGTCGAAATCTATTACAAAGACTGTAAATTCAGCGATGGAGGAACTTGGAAAAAAACAGTATTCTATTGGTGAATGTGTAAAATTTGTTGGTGGTGGAGTTTCAGGGCTTGCACGGAATATTTTGGGAAAAGAGAAATATGAGGATGTAACGAATGAGGAAATGGAAAAAGTTATAAGAAAATATTATGATATTTACTTTGACTATGGTGTTGAGCCTTATGAAGGAATACCTGAATTGCTTGATTTTTTGGAACAGAATGGCGTGAAAAAAGGTATTGTAACCAATAAGGATCATGAAACAGCCTTATCTGCAGTTGATAAAAAGTTATCCAAATGGAAATTTGATGGAATATTTGGCTCAAATGAAAAGGAATATCCAAATAAGCCAAATCCGTACAATGTTGATAAAATGACACAAAATTTAAATATTTCAAAAGAAAAAATATTATTTGTTGGAGATATGCTTGTAGATGTAAATACAGCTAAAAATGCTGGAATCGATATTGTTTACTGCAAATGGGGATTTGGCGAAGTAAAAGGCGAGGATGGAATTGATGAAGATGTGAAAGTATCTGATGTTCAGGAAATTATTGAAAAAATAAAAGGTGAATAGAAAATTTTGGAGAAAATCGTTTTAGTATTTTTATATTAAAGCGATTTTTTTTAATATGTAAAATGCTATACATTTGTTGGAGAAAATGATAAAATGTAATCAAATCTTTTTTAAATCTGAACTAGTAAAAACTTAGTAAATTTGGGGTTTGAGTAGGTTTTTGATTTGAATTTTAAAGTATTTTTATTGTACGTATAAAATAAAAAAATTGACAAAGGATGAAAAAAATTGATATGGAGAAGTCGAGAGTGGATAAATTAATAAGAGATTTTGAGAATACAAAATATTTTGGATATATGTTTTTTGTAGAATATGATGGACAGAAATTTGAATCTTTTGATGAAAATCCTGATAAAAAGAGTGTTAAGTCAGAATTTAGGAAAATTCTGGAAAAGAACAAAATCAAGATTTTTAAAGGTATTCAGCAGGCTGGAAGGACTGATGCAAATGTGAGTGCAAAGGAGAATATTCTTTATATAAATTCCAAAGAGATAATTGATTTTTCAAAATTAAAATTTTTGGAAACAGAAGGACTGAAAATCAATAAAATAGTGAGAACATTGCCGTTTCTTGAATTTCCACAAATGATTGAAAAAAGATATTATATTTATGAATATCCAAAAAAACTTAGGAAAAACGATGAAGAGAGAATAAATCAGATTTGTAAGAAAGTATCTGGGAAAAAGAATTTTTACGAATTTACTTCGGAAAAGGGGAAAAAATTAAAAAATCATACAAGAGAAATTTTTGTGAAATATGAAAATAATAAACTGTATTTTGTGGGAGATGGATTTTTGCCACAGCAGGTGCGGATTATGAGCAATTTTATTTTAAATGATACAAAGTTTGATATTGAAAAGTTAAATGATGAGAATTTTGAAAATAGGAAATTGGGGATAAAAGATAAACCACTTGATGGGAAATATTTGACACTTATGAAAGTTGATATTTCAGAGGAATTGGAAAAAATCAGTTTTTTTGATGTGAAAAATATTGAAGAATTGATAAATTTGAAAAATGAAAATAATAGAAGTTTGGAAATAAGAAATTCTGAAATTAAAATAGACAATTTGAATGAACAATTAAAAAGCATTGGTAAAGTTAAAAAAATTGAGAGAAATAGTTATTTTACGGTATTTTTCGTTGAAAAAAAAGATAAAGGGGGATTTATTGGGAAAAGAGGGAAAAATATTAGGAAATTAAAGAAAATTTTTGGGGATATAGTTGTAAAAGAGATTTGAAAAAATTGAAAATATTTTATAGATTATGTAGAAATTTATTGTTTTTAAAAGTTTTTAGATACTGTTTATAGAAAAATATCGAATGATGAAATTTGATAACAGGATATTAATATATTTTGTCAGAAAGTTTAGAAAAATAAGAAAAATCAAGATTAGGAAAAGAGTGGAAAAATGTATATAATTAGAAAAGCGATGGAATATTTTAAACCGAAAATTAACAGGGCTTATATGAATGAGGCTTTGAAAAAATTGACAGAAAAAGAAAAGAAAATATTTTTGGAAATGTCTGATTACGATAAGTTTCATTCGCTTGAAGTTTATAAAAAGATAAAAAAAACAGAACTAAAAAATAATGAAAAATATTTAAAATTGGCACTTCTACACGACTGTGGAAAAGAAAATGTGTTGATTATAACGAGAGTTTTGCATAAATTAGGATTGAAAACGCAGTTGCGAAATCACGCACAAAGAAGTTTTGAAAAGTTAGAAAAAGTAGATGAGGAAGTAGCGGTTTTGGCGAAAAATCATCATAATAGAGATTATTCTCAGGAAATGGACATTTTTCAGAAATGTGACGATGAGAGTTAAGAAATTGATGAAAAATTTTTAGAAAAGAGTGATTTTATGAAAGACAAGTATAAAATGACATTGGAGGAGAATATTTTTGTTGCAAAAAGAAATATAGTGGATTCAATTTGGAAATCGGCAAATCTGGAAGGAATAGCTGTAACTTATCCTCAGACAGAAACGATTTTTCAGGGACTGGGAGTTCAGAATATGAAAGTTAAGGATATAAATGCCATTGTTAATTTAAAACATTCATGGGAATTTATTTTGGAAAATATTGAATATCCTCTTGATTTAAACTATATTTGCAAAATTAATCAGCTTATTGGGGAGGCAAATGTAAATCCTTTTCCTGGACAATTGAGATTTTCTGATGTAAGTATGGGTGGAACAGATTGGAAGCCTGAAATTCCAAATAAGGAAAAAGTGAATGATAATTTGAATGAAATTTTGGAAAGTGAAAACTCTGCAACAGAAAAAGCAATAAATTTAATGCTGTATTTAATGAGAAGCCAACTTTTTTATGATGGAAATAAAAGAACAAGCATGATGACAGCAAATCACGTGATGATTCAAAACGGTGCTGGAATTATTTCTGTACCGATAAAACAGCAAGAGAAATTTTTGGAATTACTTGTGAAATTTTATGAAACTAATGATACGAGTGAAATTAAGAAATTGATTTACAATCATTGTATTGACGGGATAAATTTTAAAAGAGAATAGAATTTCGGAAAATAAAAAATTATAAAAGAAAGAAAATAGATAATTATGAAAGAAAAATATGAAGTTGAAAATGAATTTGAAGATGAAATAGATGTTGAAAATAGTGAAAATGAAGAAAATATTGTTGTTTTAAATGAAGAGGCAGGGAGCAGGATTGATAAATTTTTATCGGAAAGGCTGGAGTTGACACGAACACGTGTTCAGCAGCTTATAAAGGACGAAAATATTTTGGTAAATGAAAAAAAAACAAAGCCTGCTTATAAAATTGAAGAAAATGATACGATAAAAGTTGTAATTCCAGAACTGGAAACAGTTGAAATTAAACCTGAAAACATTGATATTGAAATAATTTATGAAGACAATGATTTGGCAGTTATTAATAAAAGAGCTGGAATTGTCGTTCATCCTGCGAATGGACATTATTCGGGAACGCTTGTAAATGCAATTTTGTATCACATCAAAGATTTATCAGGAATAAACGGGGAAATCCGTCCTGGTATTGTGCATAGGCTAGATAAGGACACAAGCGGACTTTTAATAATAGCTAAAAATGACAAGGCACATCTGAAATTATCGCAAATGTTTCACGATAAAACTGTAAAAAAAACTTATCTTGCAATTTTAAAAGGAAAACTAAACCAGAAAAGCGGAAGAATTGTAACACAAATCGGGCGTGATAAAAACGATAGGAAGAAAATGACTGTAATAAATGATTTAAATTCAGGAAAAACTGCAATTACCAATTATGAAGTAATTTCACAGACAGAAAAATTTACGCTTGTTAAAGTTCATATTGAAACTGGAAGGACTCACCAAATCAGAGTTCACATGAAATATTTAGGCTATCCAATTCTAGGTGACAGTGTCTATGGGAGAACAGACACCGAAAAACGCCAAATGCTTCACGCCTATAAGCTTGAATTTCAACATCCAATTACAGAAGAAAATATAGAATTTATTGCAAAATTGCCAGAAGATTTTAAAAAGGCATTGAAAAAATGTGGGCTTGAGTTTGAAACTTTATAAAATAATAAAAAAGAGGAAAAATTTATGTGTAAAGACAAATTAGAAAACCAAAAAAATGAATTAATGGAATTTGACGAAAAATATAATAAGATTGTTGTTGGGGTTGATGAAGCTGGGAGAGGGCCTTTAGCGGGACCAGTTGTGGCTGGAGCTGTAATTGTGATTCAGGATTTCCCAGAATTGCAGGAGATTAATGACTCAAAAAAGTTGACTGAGAAAAAAAGGGAAAGATTATTTGAAGTGATAGAAAAGAATTGTATCGTGGGAATCGGAATTGCTTCAGAAAAGGAAATTGATAAGATGAATATTTTGAATGCAACATTTCTCGCAATGAGACGTGCAATTAGCCAAGTGGCAGAAAAATCGGCTTTTGATATAGTTCTGGTTGATGGTAATCACTTGATTAGAAAATATGAGGGTGAGCAGGAGTGTGTCGTGAAAGGGGACAGCAAGTCGTTATCCATTGCAGCAGCTTCGATTGTGGCGAAGGTTACAAGAGATAGAATACTTTGTGAGATTGCAAAGGAATTTCCCGAGTATGAGTTTGAGAAACATAAAGGGTATGGGACTAAGAAACATAGGGAGATTTTGGTTGAAAAAGGGGCTTGTAGGTATCATAGGAAGACGTTTTTGAAGAAAATATTGGGAGAGAGTAAAAAAAGACAATAGACAATATTTAAAATTTTTATAAATTTTTTGATATGATAAATAAGTTATTAAAAAATACAATTTAAAAAAGTAAAAGGAGAGATGTCAAAATACAAAATAATTTAAATAACCAAAAACCAGTGGAATTTTTTTCAGCAGAAAGAATAAAAATAGAAATTGATGGACAGCAAATATTGTGGAGAGATATGAAACTGGAAATTGATTCAAGGATAGGGGAACATACGATTGGGAAAATAAAGTATATTGGTTCAGTAAATCAGTTAAGTTTATATGATGCCTTGATAGACAGAAAAGGGGATAAAGAGATAAAAATACTGGGAAGAAGTAATATTGTTGATAATACTGGAAATTCAACAGAAAAAATATTTCTGAATGGAGTAATAAAAGAGTTGCAAATAAATGAAACTACAGCAGGAGCTTTGACAGTGGAAATTACTGCAATTTCAAAAAGTGTTCTTTTGGACAGGATACCAAGATACCGTTCATTTCAAGATCCAACATTAACTTATTCAGCGATAGCAGAAGAAATAAATGGGAATTATGGTACAAATGATGGAAAAATTGTAAATGTTGGTGAAGATATGCAGGCAGTACCAAGAATGACAATCCAGTATAACGAAACAGACTGGGAATACTTAAAGAGAATAGCGTCGTATACAGGACAGCCAATAATGGCATACTCAGATAAAGTATTTGTAGGATTTTTCAAGAATATACCAGCACAGACACCGAACTTAAAGTATTCTCAATTTGGGAAAAGAACAAAAGAAGAGAGAACATACTTTAAAATAACAGGGACAGAAGTATATCCAGTGGCAACACCAATAAAATTAAAGACTAGAAACAGAGTGTCAGGAGAAGAAGTTGAAAACGACTACTATGTTCTTGAAAATAAAATTTATAATGAAGGAAATACCTTGAAATGTGAATACACACTTGGAAAACAGACAGACTATTTTGTAGATCCGATACCACACGAAAAGATAAGAGGAGCAGTAATAGAGGCGAGAACAGTACATATTGCAAGAACAGATGAGAGCAAGAGCAATCACGGAAGAAGTGATGGAAGTTCGGATAATCTTGAGGGAAGAAAGATTGGAGCAAAACCACTTAATAAATATATAGAGAAAACTGAAAATAATCAGAATGAAAATACAAAAGAAAAAGTCAAGACAAAAGATATTGCAGTTATGACATTAAATTTAACAGAAGGGCTTATGGATTTGGGAGAAAATGGACAATCGTTTGAAGATAAGTATGCTGGAAAGAGTTATTTCCCATATGTAACTCCATATAGTCAAAGTAATACAGGATTTACACCAGCACCAGAAGTAAATGACAGAGTAGCACTTTATTTTCCAAATGGGAACGAAACACATGCAATAGTGCTTGGTGCGGTTAATAATGATGGGAATGGTAGGTTTACTGATGTGGCTAACAGGAATTATCACGTGGGGGATTCTGACTTTAATATGGTTCTTGCGACGAATAGTTTGTCAACGACGGCGGCAGAAAGTATATCACAGAGTGCAAGTAGTATATCGGAAAGTGCGGATAGTATTTCAGAGAATGCTGGGAATATAAGTAATAATGCGAAAAGTTATACAGAAATAGTGGAAGGAAGTAAAACTCTTGTAGCAGGAAATATTTCTCAAACTTCACAAGGAAATACAAGCATACAGTCAAATGGAGATACAGAAGTAAATTCTAACGGCTTTTCAGTAGTAAATGGCGGAAGTAATGTACTAATTAATGGATAGGAGGGCTTATGGAGAATACGATTTATATGGATAAATATAATTTTAATTATAAGAGAAAAGAATATTTTGAAAATAATGAAGAAAAAAATTTAGAATTTCAATATTTATCTGAAATAAATTTAAAAAACTTAGAAAATAATAATTTAGATTATTTATTTTTTCGTTTAGAAGAAAAAAATATTAATTTTTTTATAAATAAAAAGAAACTAAATAATGATGAAATAAAAATTTTTTATATATTCAACTGCTTAAATTTATTCTTATTTAAAAATAATAATTATTTAATGGCTTCTAATATTGAAGAAATTAATAGTAGAATTTTTACAATAGAAAGATTATATTCTAGAAAATACAATATACTGAATAAAGTTGAACAATATAAAAAAATAGTAAATAATAAAAAGTTATTGTTTGAAACTATAAATAATAATAGGTTTATAAAATGTTTTTTTTCAAATCCTTATTTTAAAAAATATAAATTTTCTAATGATAAAATAGGATTTTCTTTGAATAATTTTATTGGTGATTTAAAAATACCTATAATAATTACTGAATGTAAAAATGAGAATGAAGTAGAAATAAAAGGGATAATAGATACATCTATAATAAATAATGTTTATTTTTTAAAAAAATTAGAGGGTATATTTAATATAAATAATATAGAAATTTATTGTTTTAATTATGAATCAACTATAACTTTTAAAAACAAAAAAATTTTTTTAATAAAAGAAAGAATAAATTTTAAAATAAACAATGAAGTTAAAATACAAGAAGAGATTATAATAAAATATAGAAAGGAAATGATGTGAAAAAACAAATAATTTTAATAATTTTAATAATTTCATTAATAATGAATTGTGGTAACGGAACATCGTCTTCAAATAAAAATGTAAAGCAATATAAATTAAGTGAAAATGAAAAATCTAAAATTGAACAGGAGACTTCTAAAATAAATGATGATACGACAAATGAAGAATTAGAAAATATGATGACAACTGCCAAATTAAATTATAATTCTAATCCTGAAATTGGGAGATTATATTTTGAAAAACTTGTGAAATATAAACCAGAAGCTGCCAGATACCTTGCTGATTATTATTATAACTTAAAAGATTACCCTAATTATGAAAAATGGGAAAAAAAAGCAATAGAATTGGGAATAGATTCATCTATATATAATTTGGCACATTACTATGATGAAATAGGAAATTATGCAGAATCAGAAAAATGGTATCTCGAATATATAAAAAAACATAAAGATTCTGAAGATGCTTTGACAAATTTGGCAATTGTATATGCTAAACATGGAAATTATTCTGAATCGGAAAAATATCTTAAAGGATTGGGATTAACAGATGGAAATGCAATGTATTATCTGGGAATGCACTATGCAACTGTAAAAGATTATAAAAAGGCGGAAGAAGTATATAACAAAATGATAGAGTCAGGTAATCCAGATGGATATTTTGGACTTGCTTCACTTTATGAAGAAATGTATAAAAATAAATGGTCAAAAGTAGAAAAAATATCTGCTTTATATAAAAAAGGTGCAGACATGGGAGAACCAAAATCAGCGTGGAAGATAGCAAGCAAGAAATTTAAATTAAGATATTATGAAGAAGCTAAAAAATATTATTTAATTGCCTATAATAAAAACTTATTCAAGGCAGATGCCGCTTTTAATATTGGGTTGATATGTAATATTCAGCATAATTATACTGAATCACGAAGATGGTTTCAAATAGCATTAGATTTAGGAATTGTAGAAGCTAAACAAGAGCTAAAAGAAATAGAAGGGAAATGGTAGAATTTTTTATGAATAAAAATATTTTTGAGAATCAAAATCAATCTTTAACACAAAATTGGGATAAACTTAATCAACATTACGTGCAAGAAGTAAAAAAAATAGCAGAAGATGAAAAAATTTTAAGAAAAAATAGAGAAAAAAGTGTAAAAGAACGATTAAAAACAATGGGACGCCAAAAAGTTCCAAAAGATCATATAAAAACTTTAGTTTGTGATGGTGCAGTATTAACATGTCCACAAGGATATTTTAATTATCCTGCACCCCGATTTGATGAAAATCACATTGTAAAACCTTCTTCTTTATCATCTCCTAAAAGAGATATGATAAAATTTTTAGTGCCTAATCCTCATGTTTTTTTGATGGGATTAGATCCTGTAGGAACTGATATACATGTATTATCTGAAAATTTTGAGCCAGATCCTATATTATATTGTAAAAAGCTTTCTGGTCCTTGTAAAATAAAAGAAAATAAAAAGAAATGGATAAAAACTTCAACAGGTTTAGTTGTTAATGGTTCCTCTACAATACTTAAAAGTTCTAATCTAATATGTAATTGTAATGGAGAAGAAATTCTGTTAGATGTTATAGACAATGGACAAAATTCAGAAATAACAAAAGCCTGGATAGAAAAAATTTTAAGAAATATAGGAATAACACCCTCAGATAGAAGATTTGTTGGTATGGCTATAACAATAGGGGAAGGTGTAATTTCTATTAATTTAATAATTTCAGGAGTTTTTGCTCCAGCTGGAACAGCAATGATGACTAGGATAGCAAGAGGATTAAAGGGAACATATGATTTACTTAATAATGCAAGAGATTTTAATATTTTATTAACAGGAAAAGATCCTGTTGTAGAGCTTACTCATGGTTATATTTCAGAAGGAGTTATGAATCGTTATGATTTATTTGGTAGTATTTCTTCTTCTGCTGATTTGGTGATAGGAATGAAAAATATTGTAGGAAACGAAATTAGTAGATTTAATTTTTATAAAAATGATATTCAGGAAACTGTATTTCAAAATGCTTCAATTTCTGTATCAAATGAAATTGTAACTTCAAGATTAAGTCAAGTAAATGGAGTTTTTGGTTCATCATCGAGAAAAACATCGATTAAAGATATAGCATCAGATTACAATACATCATTAAGAAACATGAATTCATATAATTCTACAATATCTCTGGAAGATTATTATAGTTATACTACAACAACTGTTCAGAAAACAATGGAAAGTATAGATATAAATGTTGGATCATATAAAAATTTATCCCCTATAGAGATAAAAGAAGTAGTTTCTATTGTTAGTAAAGAATATGAGGAAGAAGCTTTTATAACTAATGAATTTTTATTTGAAGGAGATAAAAAATGAAAAAAAAATCAAAATATAATTATATAATAGATATTAAGACAGATTTTAAAGAAATTAATATGACTGATTTCTATGAAAAATCTATTTTGAATATAGAAATTGAAAATGATAATAACTATACAAAATATTTTAGTATAAAATCTGATGTAGAAGAAAATAAATGTCCTGTTAGTTTTACAAAATTTTTTTATTCAATGGTAAAGAAAAATTTTAACCCATTAAAAATAAAAATAGATAACGGAATTTTTTATATAACAAATAAAAATTTCTTTTTAGAAGAACTAAACAAAAAAACTTTTGATTATTTTAGAAAATATCCAACTAAAATTGAAATTGTTAATAAAATACTCTTTACAACAAAAGAAAGTTTAAAATATGAAAATCTTGAACAGGAAATGGAAGAAACCAGTATATTTCCCTATTTATTTAAAATAGATGAAATAAAAGATATTGGAAATAAGACTATTGAATCTAAAACTGCTGAAATTTATTCGGGATATAATGTCCCTAGCCTTACCAGTTATTCTACCAAAAAAATTCATAGGAAGAAAATAAAAATTAATTTTGAAGAAAAATTAGATGAAAACAAAAGTTCACCTGAACAGATTAAAAGAGGATTTAGACAAATATTGGAACTTCCTGAAACAGAACCCTTTGAGTTTGATTTTATTATAAAGGGATATTATATTTATAATACTGAAACAGAAACTGTTGAAAAGATAGAAGTGGATAAGGAAATTAAATTTTATAACGTAACTACTTCGACTAAAAGAGTGCTGGAATTGGAAGGATTTGATGAAAATGAGAAAGATGAGGGAAGAACGTATGATGAGGCTGTTGGAGAATTGTTTGAATATTTAGATAAGTTGGGACGCAAAAAAGAAATTGATAGACAGGAATTTGAAAATTTTGTGGACGAGATAGCGTTTTCAGAAAAACCTAAAATTTTTGAGACATTGAAATGGTATATAGAAACGAATAAGATAGGATTTTTAGAACTTATTGAAGGTGAAAGAGATAGGATATATATTTCAGAAAAAGAGGTTTTGAAGGTTTTTGAAGAAATTTTTGAATATGAAAGTATAGAAATTTCATTAAAAGAAAAAAATGGAAAAATTAACGAAGTAAAAGAAAGATTAGATTCTAAAAGTCAAGAAAATGTAATTGAGAAAAACAAATCAATAAAATCAAAAGAAACCTATGACAGCATCCGTGACTGGCTGCTCCCACTTTTAAGAAAAGATAACAAAATAATATTTCCAAAAGAAAAGTTCTTAGAAAGAATAAAACTTTTTGATGAAGCTGAAAAATTGAGAGCATTTAATGTGATAAAATCAGCTGTTGAACACGAGAATTATTGTGTGAAATTTGAGGAAGGTAAGACAATCAGAGGATATGAGGTTATAAAGGCTTTTGGAGAAATGCTGGGAATTGTTGTTGAAGAGAAAGTTGTGGAAAAGATGGAAGAAAAAGAAGAAGAAAAGAAACTTACGCCACAGCAGTTAAGAAAGAAGAAGTTTCTTGAAAGGATGAAGAAATCGGAAGAAGAAGAATTTTAGTAAAATGGAGAAATTTTCCAGTCTTGAAAAATAAGTAAAAAATTGGTATCATATAATATAAAATAAAAGAATAAATATAGATATTTGTGATACAATATTAAAAAAGGGGATGGGACGAGAAATAGGATGAATAAAAGGGAGATTGGGTTTAAGTATGAGAATGTGGCGAAAGAATATTTGATTTTGCAGGGGCTTACGTTTATTGAGAGTAATTTTTATACTAGGTTTGGGGAGATTGACTTGATTTTTTTTGAAAAGAGGAGTCAGACGCTGGTGTTTGTGGAGGTTAAGTATCGGAAGAATAATTTTTTTGGTTCGGCGATTGAGATGGTGACGGAAGAGAAGCAGAATAGGATTCTTGCCAGTTCGCAGGTTTATCTTTTGAAAAAGGATTGGGATAAAAATGTGAGGTATGATATTGTTGGGGTGAATAGGGGCTTTGGTAATATTGAGTGGTTAAAAAATGCGTTTTGAGGTGGTTGTATGAGAAATGATGAAAAATGCTGTAAATGTGGGGAAGAAATGTTTGAAATAAAGAAGGTGGCGATTCCGACTAAAGAGGTGACTGGAACAAAGATTGCAATTGATATATTTTATTTGAAAATATGTAAAAATTGTGGATATACGGAAATGTACTCAACCAAGATAATTCAGAAGGTTGAAGATCCTGTTTAGAGTAACTGGAATTTTAAAGGAAATAATATTTAATTTTAAAGGAATTTTATTTAGAAATCGGGATATAATTTCTGGGGAGGAATTGGTTGAGTGTGATATTGTGTCAAAAGATACAAAAAATATTCTGAAAAGTCTGAAGAAATTGCGGAAATTAAATAATATTTACTATGTCTGGGACTACAACAAGGAGTTTAAGCAACTAATTTATTCCTATAAATATAATCGGAAAAGAATTATAGCAAAATTGATTGCTGAATTGATAAAAGATGAATTTTATTATGTTCTGAAACGGGAAAAGATAGATGTTGTCGTGAGTGTGCCTGTCAGCAGGAAACGGAAAAATGAGAGAGGGTATAATCAGGTTGATGAAATTCTGAATTGCCTGAAAGTGAATTATGTTCAAATTGAGCGGGTGAAAAATACGAAAAAGATGGCTGAAATTTTGGACGAAGAGGAAAGGAACAGGAATATTGAGGGAGCTTTTAGGATTTCCCGGAATGTTGATTTAAGAAATAAAAAGATTTTGATACTTGATGATATTGTAACAACAGGGGCTACGCTTCGGGAAATAAAAAATAGTATTTTGGAGCAGTTTGAGGATAAGAATGGGAATAAAGATTTTGGAATAAATAAAAAAAGCAACAATATAAAAATTACTGTTTTTTGTCTGGCTGCGGCTAGGGAAATTAAGGTAAATAGAGGAGAAATATGAGTTTTAAATTAAAAATGAAAGTTTTGCTGTTTTTGGTAAGTTCGGTTGTTTCATTTTCTGTACAGAATGAAAATTTTCAAGCGAATATTAAAAATAATGATGTAAATAATCGTGAGGATTATTTGATTAGCGCAGCAAAAAGAAAAAATAAGAATAAACAGGAAAGTGATGAAAATTCTGGGAATAATGAAACAGGAGAAAATCTAGAAAATTCAACAGAATCATTGAAATATAGCCAAAGAAATGATGGAATTATTGACTTAAATTCATTGGTTCATAGGGAAGATTCTGAATTTAGGGTACTTAATGGAACTAATGTAAAGATTATGTTAAGAACGAAAAATAATGATGTTTATTCTGCTGAAGTTGTCTACAATGGTGGGAAAAAAATGATGCGTGGAATTGGAAATTATGGTGGTAACGAGATTTTTATGGCTGAAATTCCAAGCAATGTGTCAAGTTATTATTTTGTATTGACTGATGACAAGACTAAATATTATATGGGAAGAAATATTACGAAAAATCCTGCAAATGTAGAGAAATTTGAATATTCACGTTCTACAAAACTTACAACAATTCCAGAATGGGCTAGAGGCTCTGTTGGATACCAGATTTACATTGATTCATTTAGAAATGGCGATGTGGATAATGATGCGATTTTTAATGAGTTTGGGACGGATGACTTTTCAGAGCCTACTGGAGAAATTCGTTCAGGAACATCTAAGAAAGACTTAGTGCTGGCATATTGGGGTGGAAATGAAAAGCCGCAATTTTCATTGAATGAATGGAACAGCAACTACGAGGAAAAAAATGAATGGGAAGAAAATACGTTAAATGATGTGCAGAACTATACACGTTATTATGGCGGAGATTTACAGGGAATAATTGATAAACTTGACTACATAAAAAATCTTGGTGTGGAATACATAATTTTATCATCGCCATTTTATTCACTTTCAAATCATAAATACGACACGATTTACTTTAATCACGTGGATCCGTATTTTGGCTACATAGAGCAGACTGGAACATCGAAAGGGCTTGACATAAAGGCAAAAGTCCACAATAACAATGGGGATAAGGAATTAAACTTACTTATTTTCAATCCTGAAACAGATAAAAATTTACTTGATGAAGATTTACTGAATGTAAAGAGCTGGATTTGGACAGATTCTGATTTACAATTGGCAAGCCTTGTAAAACAGGCTCACCAGAAAGGGCTGAAAGTGGTACTGGAAGTAGCTCCTGACACAACATCAAACAGATTTTTTGCCAGAAATAACAAGGAATTTTCTGACTGGTATCTAAAGGATACTGTGCTTGACTTAAAAAATCCGCAAGTTAGGAATTATATTGAAAATGCAATGAAAAAATGGATTTTAGGGCCTGATGAAACTTTTAAAAAAGATGTGTATGATGACGGAATTGATGGGATAAGATATGTTTATTATGACAATGAGAATAAGGAATATCTTGCACAAATTACAGAAAATTTGAAAAAATATAAACCTGATTTGCTTATTACAGGAGAAGTTTCAAACAGTATTACAAAGGATGTTGAAGATGGAATTTATGATAGTGGAGCAGATTATAATATTGTCAATAACATTATAAAATATACCGTGAACACTAATCCAAGCTATCGAATTGACGGTGTGGAATTTGCTACAAAACTGAATGAAATTTATAATAGATATTCAAGCAACCGTTTTAATATGACACAAGTGTTTATCGGTTCTCTTGATACGGACAGAATTTTTAGTGGAATGATAAATCCAAACAGGGTTTACGATAGAAATAACCAGTCGGATCAGGGATACTTGAATATTCGTCCTGACTTATACGATGGAACAGCTGTAAGTAAACTGAAAAGAGTTGTTGCGATGCAAATGATGTTGCCTGCGACACCAGTTATCTATTATGGGGATGAAAAGGGAATGTGGGGAGCAGATTCTCCAAGAAATAGAAAGCCGATGTTGTGGGAAGATTATGAACCGTATGATTCTGAAACAGATAACATAAGCAAATATAAGGATAGACTTAGAAGTTTTCCTAACGTTGTAGAAGTAAATGAAGTTCAGAAATGGATTTCATATCCTGTAAACAGCAATACTGACATTGAAAATCATTACAAAGCATTACTAAAAATCAGAAAGGAACATAAAAATCTATTTAAAAATGGGAAATTAAGAATTTTAGAGGTTTACAGCGATTCTAAAACAAAAGGGCGTATAGATTCAGAAATATCAGCCTATTTAGCAGATCAGAACAGACGGGCAAAACTGTATCAAGGGCGTGATTTTACACCAGCAAGGCCAAATACAGACTTTATTTCCTATGAAATTTCAGACGGAAATGAATCAATGATAATTGTGGTAAATAATGGAGCAGATGAATATCCATTGTCATTGCAAGTACCAAAATTATTTGGATTTTATAGAAATCAGCTGAATTTAAAGGAAAATTATGCAATTTCTGATAAAAAAATTCAGATTAATGTAAAGCCTTATGAAGTCAAGGTTTTATATAGTAATGCAAAAAATATGTTTGATTCATTTAGACAAAATAAAAATTAAAAATGAATGGGGGCAAGTCCCCCTTTTAAAACGTAAATTATAAAATGATAGAAAAAGGAAGATAAAATGATACAAAATTCTAAAATAGGAACATTGGAAGTTGTTACTGGAAGCATGTTTTCAGGAAAAAGTGAGGAACTTATAAGAAGGCTTAGAAGGGCTGAGTATGCAAAGCAGAAGATAGTGGCATTTAAGCATGCCATTGATAACAGATATGGGGAAGAGGGAGTATTTTCGCATGGAAATGACAGTTTTAGAGCTTATCCTGTGAGTGATGTTTCTCAAATGGAAGAAATTATGGAAAAAAATGTTGATGCGGAAGTGATTGGCATTGATGAAGTACAGTTTTTTGGGGAAAAGGTTGTTGAGTTTTGTAAGAAGTATGTGGAATATGGGAAAAGAGTGATTGTTGCAGGGCTTGATATGAGCTTTAGGGCAGAGCCTTATGAGCCAGTGCCAGAACTTATGAGCATTGCCGATCAGGTGGATAAACTTCATGCGATTTGTATGGTTTGTGGAAAGCCTGCTTATGCGAGTCAGCGTCTTATCAATGGGGAGCCTGCTTATTATGACGATCCGCTGGTTATGGTTGGTGCAAATGAAAATTATGAGGCAAGATGCCGCAGACATCACATTGTAAGGCATAGAACTGATAAAAAAGGGAAAATATATTTTATAGTTGGAACTGAAATTAACGTTGGCAAAAAATTTGCCCAAAAAATGTATGAAGAACAGTTAGTTGATAAGAAAAAAATAGAAAGTATTGTTATAAAAGGGCAAGTGGACGAAAATGAAAAAAGTGATTTAATAAAATTGCGTGAACAAATAAATACAGCATTAATTGAAAATGACTATATTTTTGTCAGAATTACTGGCGGGCTTTTGTTAAAGCTGGAAGGAAGTTACAGCATTCTGGACTTTATGTGTGAATTTAGAAAAAATTCAGAAGTAATTATTGTTTCAAAAAATAAAAAAGGTGTACTTAATCAGATTTTATTGACAGTTGATTTATTAAAAAAATCAGACTTGAACTTGAAGGAAATTGTTTATAAGAATGGGAATAGTCATGCTGGAGAAGAAAAGGAAGAAAATGGTGTTATTGAGAAAATATCGAAAATAACGGAAGTAAAATATCGGGAGTTGTAAGATTTGAATAATACTTAAAATTATGAATGTAAATTAATAGTAAAATTTGAAAGAAGGAATTTAAGAATGAAAAAATTATTGATTGTTGTTTTGCTTAGCTTTTGTGTAATTGCTTGCGGAAAGAAAAATCAGGAAATTAAAAATGGCAATAAAAAAAATTCTGTTCAAAATGCTGAATTAAGAGT
This sequence comes from Leptotrichia trevisanii DSM 22070, assembly GCF_000482505.1. NCBI lineage: Bacteria > Fusobacteriati > Fusobacteriota > Fusobacteriia > Fusobacteriales > Leptotrichiaceae > Leptotrichia > Leptotrichia trevisanii. The sequence goes on along the minus strand of NZ_KI519443.1, from coordinate 294,307 downwards.
TAAAACAATGGAAGATGAAATTAAAGAAATGGTAAATATTTGGAATGAAGCTTCAAGTAATGCGGATTTTGATACATTGGAAAAAATATTAGCAGATAGAATTGAATACTATCAGACAACAGTATCGAGAGATTATTATATTAAAGACCAAAAGAAATTTTTTGAAAAAAATCCAGTTTATGGACAAGTATTAAAAGGTGATATTAAAGTAGAAAAAATCTCAAATAAACAAGTGAAAGCAGAATTTGTGAAAGAAGTTACAACAAAAAAAGGAATAAAAGATTATCCGTCATATTTAGTATTTGAAAAAATTAACGGTGAATGGAAAATTATTTTAGAAAGTGATTTAGTTTCTGATGCGAACATAAGAAAACAAAAAATTGCTAAGACTAAAACAATAAGCAGTTCAGAAGAAGCATACCAATTAGTACGAAAATCTATCATTAAACATAATTTGGCTAATGTTAATTGTATAATGACTTTAGATGGTAAACAAGATGAAAATTACTATTATTTTGATATTCGTAGTGATAATGAAAAGTGTGGTGGAGATACAGGTGTAGCACCACGATTATTTAGTTATCAAGTAAATAAAAAAACAGGAAAATTAAAAACAGATTCAATGGATTGGGCTGAAAAAGTTGGGAAAGATCCTGGAGCGATGGAATTTCAGGCGATAGATTAAAATTTGAAAGAAATGAGTTGAAATGAAAAAATTTCTTTTATTAGGTATTGTTATTTTATCATTTATAGTGTGAGGAAATGATCAAATATTTAAATCAAACTCAAAAGAATATTTTATAATCAAAGATAAAAATATCATTAATAAAAAAAATAGTGACAAGTTTAGATAAAAGTAATTCAAAATATGAAATTTTAATTGGATTAGCTCATCCAAATGGGACAATACTTGATTTAAAAAATCAAAAGAATAAAAAAATAATAGGAAATCTCCTAATGGATATTCCTTCTCTAGAAAGTCTTTCAGAGTGGAGGAAATTATATGGAAGTAAAAAATAACCGTATTATAGCACCATTTGGAAGTCAAAGACTTTTTGAAGAATATACTTTAAAAAATAATAGAATTGTCAAAACAGTCAACTAAAAAAATTAATGATGTCATAAACAAAAAGAAAGTTTTATAAAGGAGAAATATGAGCAGTATTTTAGATGAATTAAACGAAGAGCAGAGAAAAGCTGCAGAAAAGATAGAAGGGCCTGTATTGATACTGGCTGGAGCAGGAAGCGGTAAAACACGGACAGTTACTTATAGAATTGCACACATGGTAAAAGAAATAGGAATTTCGCCACTTAATATTCTGGCACTTACTTTTACGAATAAGGCGGCAAGGGAGATGAAGGAGAGGGCTGCGGCACTTATTGGACATGAGGCGAATAATCTTGTAGTTTCTACATTTCACTCGTTTTCGGTAAGATTGCTTAAAACTTATTCTGAAAGAATTGGATATGGGCGAAATTTTAATATTTATGATGTGGATGATCAGAAGTCGATTATTACAAAGATAAAAAAGGATATGGGAATTAAGGATAATGATAATGTTCAGCCAGGAAAACTTGCAAATAGAATTAGTAAATTGAAGGAACAGGGGATAGGAATTAAGGAGCTTGAACGTGAAATTGATATGAGGATTCCTGCGAACAGACTTTTTGGCGAGATTTATCAGAAGTATGATGAAGTTTTGAAGGCAAATAATGCGATGGATTTTTCGGATTTGCTTTTGAATGCGAGAAAATTGCTGGATGATGCTTTTGTGCTGGAAAGAATACAGGAAAGGTATCAGTATATTGTGGTGGATGAGTATCAGGATACTAACGATATTCAGTATGAAATGATTAATCTAATTGCAGCAAAGTATCGAAACATCTGTGTCGTAGGAGATGAGGATCAGAGTATTTATGCATTTCGTGGGGCAAATATCAATAATATCTTGAACTTTGAGAGAGATTACAAGGAAGCATTTACGGTAAAACTGGAAAGAAATTACCGTTCTACAAAGAAAATACTGGATACAGCCAACGAGCTTATTAAAAATAATAAAAGTTCAAAAGGAAAAACACTTTGGACAGATGGCTCTGATGGAGAAAAAATCAAGATTTATAATGCAATGACTGTTTATGATGAAGCAGATTTCATTGTAACAGAGATGAAGAAAAAGAAAAGAGATGGTTCCGATTACAAGGATATGACGATTTTGTACAGGACAAATGCACAATCAAGAGTTTTAGAGGAAAAACTGCTGTCTGCAAACATTCCTTACAAAATTTACGGCGGGATGCAGTTCTTTCAACGTAAGGAAATAAAGGATATTTTGGCATATTTGAGCCTTTTAAATAATAAAAATGATAATCATAATTTTTATCGTATAATTAATGTTCCAAAACGTTCTGTTGGAGAAAAGACACTGGAAAAAATACAGGAAGTTGCAAATGAAAAAAATATTTCGATGCTTGAAGCGCTTCACTACATTGATGAAATTCCAGTAAGAGCAGCCACAAAATTGGCATTAAAGGAATTTTATAATTTGATGCAAAGCATTTATTCGAGCCTTGAGGAAATGTCAATTAAGGAAATATTTGATGAAATTCTTATAAGAACACGTTATATTGACTCAATTGAAGACAATAAGGAAGACAGAGTTAGAAATATTGAGGAATTGCTAAACAGTATTACCGAAATTGAAAAGCAGAATCCGAATATGTCGTTAAATGAATATCTTGATATGATTTCATTAAGTTCGGCGACTGATGAAATGGAAGATGATGAAAATTATGTAAAACTTATGACAATTCATAGTTCGAAAGGACTGGAATTTGATTATGTATTTCTTGCGGGAATGGAAGACGGGCTATTTCCATCAATTTCTTTTGACGCTCCTGAAGAAGAGCTGGAAGAAGAGCGTAGACTTTGCTATGTGGCGATAACTCGTGCTAAAAAAGAACTGTTTATTTCCTATTCTTCATCAAGAAAAATTTGGGGAAAAGATGACAATTTACGTCGTCCATCAAGATTTATCTACGAAATGAAGCAAGACAATCTGGAATATGTGGGCGGAAAATACGGAAGTTTAAAAGGGCAATCTTCAGCTCCAAGAAGTTTTACACCGAAAATAGAAAATTTTAATCCATTTTCTAAAGATAAACTGGGAACATTTGGTAAAAAATCAGGCTCTCAAACAACTTCAAATGTGAATTCTAAATATAAAGTTGGAGATGTGGTTAATCACAAGAAATTTGGACGTGGAAAGATAAAAAAAGTGGATATGAAAAGCATGATTGTGGAATTTATGGTTGGCGAAAAGAAAATAGCATTAGTGCTGGCAGATAAAATTTTGGAAAAATGAAAAACTGGGAGAATGATAACAGTGAATATATTTTATAAAATGTTAGAAAAAATTGAAATTATTTCAAAACAGAATAATAATTTTATTGAAAATTCTATAAAAATTAATGAGTTTATAAAAAATATAACTAAAGAAGAGTTACTTATCCTATTAAGAGAAGTAGGAACGATTCCAGAATCAATAAAACACGATTCGACAGAAGAAAAATTATTTTCAAAAGCTTCGGATTGCATTTTATCAAGAGCTTTTATAGAGATAGGTTTAAAATCTAATATTCTTACAGAAAGATCTGATTCAGCTGATATTATAGTGGAGTCAATATTTCACAATTATACATTAGTTGCAGATGCAAAGGCTTTTAGGATGAGTAGAACTGCAAAAAATCAAAAAGATTTTAAAGTAAAGGCTCTTTCCAGTTGGAGAAAAGATAATGATTATGCAGTGTTGTGTTCTCCTTATTTTCAGTATCCAGTTAAAGAAAGTCAAATATATAAACAGTCTTTAGAAGATAATGTATGTTTATTTAGCTGGGAATATTTCATATTTTTAATAGAAAATAATATAGTAGAAAGTAATGAAGTTTCATTTGCATCAATCTGGGATTTTTCTAATAATTTTGAAATAAATGGTACGATGAAAAAGGCAAAAAATTCATTTATAGGAGAACTAGATAATAAAATTTTAGAACTAGTTAATAATCAAAAAATTTATTGTGAATTTAAAGCTATTATTGAACAACAAATTAAAAGTCTAACTGATAGAGGAAATATAGAAAAGAAATTTTGGAAGGAAGAAGAAAATAGAATAAGAAATCTTACATATGAAAAAGCAATAGAAGAATTAATTATAACTAAAAAACTAAATAATAAAATAAAGCAGATTGAAAAATATATTGGAGATTTAAAAAAATATGTTTAATAAAATTGTACAAGGAGATTCGATAATAGAATTAAATAATATTGATTCAGCTAGTATACATGCAATAATTTCAGATATTCCTTATGGAATAGGAATTGATGATTGGGATGTATTACACAATAATACAAATTCAGCATATGGTGGTGCGACATCAAACCAGTTAAAATTAGGCAATCATTTTAAAAGACGGGGAAAACCTTTAAATGGCTGGAGTGAAGCAGATAAAAAAATTCCATTAGAATACCAAGAATGGTGCAGAAAATGGACAAGTAATTGGTATCGAGTTCTAAAACCAGGTGCAAGTTGTTTTATATTTGCTGGGAGAAGATATGCTCATAGATGTATTGTAGCAATGGAAGAAGCTGGCTTTACTTTTAAAGATATGTTGTCTTGGGAAAAAATGAGAGCGCCTCAAAGAGCTCAACGGGTTTCAGCTGTTTTTGAGAGAAGAAAGGATTTTGAAAATGCCAAAAAATGGGATGGATGGAGATTAGCTAATTTAAAGCCTTTATTTGAACCTATTTTATGGTTTCAGAAGCCTTATACTTTAGGAGGTACTATAACAGATAATATTTTAAAGTATGAAGTGGGAGCATGGAATGAAAGAGCATTTAAAGAGAATAAATTGTTTGCAGATAGTATAGATATTTCAAATATTTTAAAAGTTGAATATAATAAAAATGATACTGGATTACATAAAGCACAAAAACCTTTAAAATTGATTGAAATTTTAATAAAATTGGTAACATTGGAAGGACAAGTAGTTTTGGATCCATTTGTAGGCTCTGGAACTGTGTGTGCTGCAGCAAAAAAATTAAATCGTCAATTTTTAGGAATAGAAATAAATCCTGAATATGTAAAAATTGCAAATGAAAGGATTAATAAAATTTTAGGAAAATAAAAATATAATTTTTGTATGGTAAAATCTTTTTGTTTTAGTCAAAAAGGTTTTATTGTATTTTTTTAATATTTTCAAAGAAAAAAAAGTTATAATTGAATATACAAATAAAAAAAGTATAGGGAAGGAGAGTATGATTTTTACGTAACTTGCAATTATCATACAAAATAAAAATGAAAAATTTAATATTATCGACAGATTCTTATAAAATTACTCATCCATTTCAATATCCAGCAAATATGTCGTATATGCACGATTATATCGAAAGTCGTGGTGGCTTATACGGATATGTAAAATTTTTTGGACTGCAATATTATTTAATGGAATATTTAACAAAAAAAATTACAAATGAAATGATAGATGAAGCCAAGGAAATTTGTGAACTGCATGGATTGCCATTTTTTGAAGAGGGGTGGAGATACATTGTAGAGAAGTTGGATGGGAAATTGCCACTTAGAATTAGGGCTGTACCAGAAGGTAGTGTTGTAAAAAATCACAATGTACTGGTTACAGTGGAATCAACTGATAAAAATGTACCTTGGATTGTAGGCTGGGTGGAAACATTGCTGTTAAAAGTATGGTATCCAATTACTGTTGCCACATTTTCGTATAAGGCAAAACAGATTATAAGACACTTTTTGGAAGAAACAAGTGATAATGTAGAGTCGGAATTGAAGTTTAAATTGCACGATTTTGGTTATCGTGGTGTTTCCAGCGAGGAAAGTGCCGGAATTGGTGGAATGGCTCATCTTACAAATTTTTATGGAACAGATACCTTAAATGCACTTGTCTTTGCCCGTAAATATTATGATGAAAAAATAGCCGCTTACAGTGTGCCTGCTTCTGAACATAGCACAATGACTTCATGGACTCAAGAATATGAAAAAGAGGCATATGAAAACATGCTTGATAAATTTCCAAAAGGAATTGTTTCAATCGTTCTTGACAGCTATAATTTTTTTAATGCGGTAGAAAATATTATCGGAAAAGATTTACGTGAAAAAATATTGGCAAGAAATGGAATGGTTACAATACGTCCAGATAGTGGAGATGCAATTACAAATATTTTATTTGCACTTGAAAGTCTGGAAAAAAGTTTTGGTTATACGATAAACTCCAAAGGGTATAAAGTTATTAACAAAGTCCGAGTTTTGCAGGGTGATGGAATTAATGAAGATACAATCTGGGATATTTATAAATCTTTAAAGGATAACAAATATTCTGCTGAAAATGTTACTTTAGGCTGTGGAGGCTCACTTTTACAAGGAAATGATAAATCTAGCATTAATAGGGATACTCATAAATTTGCCATGAAATGCAGTTGTATAAAAATCGGAAATGAAGTTAGGGATGTTTATAAAAATCCTGTTACTGATAAAGGGAAAGTCAGTAAAAAAGGACGGCTTGACTTGATAAAAAATGAAAATGGGGAATTTGAAACAATAAATATTTCAGATTTGCCTGAAAATCAATACCATAAAGATTCTGTAATGGAATGTGTTTTTGAAAATGGAAAAATTTTAAAAACATATACTTTTGAAGAAGTGAGAAGAAATGAAGATTTATTATATAATCCCAATTTAATCAGAGAAATATCAAAATAAAATGGGAAAGGTTCTGTACTGTTAATGAAATTGACGGAGTAAAAAAAGTTCCTGAATAAAATAAAAAATAATTTAATTATTTATTTTGAAATAATTTTTTACAATAAAACTAAATTTAAAAGTTTACTCAAACCCCATTATTATTTATTATTGATTCAATATTAAAGGAGTTTGAGTTTACTTTATAATTAATTATCTCTTTTATCATTTCTATTTGGATAATCTACTGAAATAAATTGCAGTCTTTAAAGACATTTTTTATGTTTTCCTTTAATTCACTTTTACAGGCATAAAATTTATTGTACTAATTTTAATTGACTTTTATGTATAAAGCCATGTCCAGATTCATCATTTGTATCTGAATAATACATGATGTATTTCCAGTCACCAAAGTCCTGTGTTATTGCTACATAATAACCATTCTGAACTTTCTTTATTATATCGTATTGTTTAGAAGGCCCTTTTCTTATATTTGTATAACCTTCTTTTGAATATATATTGTATACTTTATTATCCTCTGATCCTATTACTCTGTTAAGACTTTCTCCTAAATCCATATTTTTTGGTACTTTGACTGTTGTAGATGAAATTTTTTCATGTTTTACTATTTCTGCATAAAAGTAATCTACTGCACAGCATCCAGCATATATTTTAACAGGTTTTAAAGTTAATTTTATGGGCTGAATGACATATCCCCATTCATTTTTTTTCATTTTATTTTCAATATCTGGAGATATTTCCTTTCCTATATTTAATATTCTGTTATACATTTCTTTTCCGCTTATTCTTCCATCTGTATTTCCAGGCCATACAATCAGAACATTATTCATAAATTTTTCTTTGTCTTCAGGAGTAAATTCCAGATATATTGCAAAATTTCCTGTTCCGCCTTCTTCTGTTATAGGAAGAACAGTATTTTTATCATATTTTCCATGTGATCCCCATACAAAGCGTAACATTCCCTTAGCTTCTGTAGTAATATTAGTATCTTCATTATTATTTTTTCCAAACGAAATGCATGTAATTACAAGCATTAACATCAACAATATCTTTTTCATAAAAAATCACCTCTTAGCTTATATTTTTTAATAGTCTATTGAAATAAATCAATATTTTAAAGGTTACCTTGTGTTTCTCTTTGATTCAATTAACCTCCAAAAGCTGTAAAGTATATCGTCATAATAAGCATTATGAGAGCAAACCATGTTAAGAAACAGATTGGAGGTGAAAACAGTGCTGATAGCATAAATTTTAGAATCTCTTCTGGTTTAATCTTTATTTTTTCCTGGTAACGTTTCTTTTTCCCGTTTTCAGATATTATATAAATCCATGGATAGTCATATAGCCATTGAAGTCCAAATCTTATAAAAATAATAGGTACAGTAGGCACAGTAATACAAAACCATATCGCAGAGGCACTAATATCGAGTCGTGAAAAATTAAAGCCGTTTATAAATAAAGCTATTATTACTGGAAAGAAAAGTGTAGCAATTGCCATCATTAGCATACTCGTTGTTCTTTTAGCTGAATGAAAAGTATAGGTTACAATCTGTTCTTTTCCATCCAGTTTTTCTCTGAATACTGGTTTTTCTATTTTACGCTCAATAATATCTTCTCTAAGAATCAATTTTCCCCGTTCCCGTCTGTAAGTCTGATTACCAGTTGAAAATATATTCCTGTACTTTGTAATGCTGAAACCGTTACTTGAACCATCATCAAGCATGGTAACAAATATAATCAGAAAAACTAATGTAACAGCTGCTGTTAGAGTGAGGGCTTCTTTCTGAGTTATATTTTGTGCAGACAAAAATGCAAAATAAATTGCAATACAGACTGTGATAAGTACCGAAATACCTTTTATCCACCATGGAATAGAAATATATTTTGAATCTTTTTCAGCATAAACACTTATCTTGCCAGTTTGTCCGTTCACAGCGACATTAACATTTCCCTATGCACAATTGGACAGAGCTTCATTTTTCTCAAATACAAGTGTTGCTCCACATCCACTGCAAGACGTTGTTGACATTTTAAAATTTTTGGCAGATTTTTTTATCCTCTGACTTTGATTTTTCTGGAATTCAATCTTTTCTTTACGTGCATCCTCAATTTTTACTTTTTCACCACAATAGCCACACCGATAAATTTGATGAACAATGTCAAACTTTGCAGGTGCTCCGCAAGCTGGACAAAATATACTCAATATTTCCTTTCCCATAAATTAATCACTTCTTTCATAATTTGCTCCATTTCTTAAAAATATACATCATAATGATCTATTCCTTCACCATTATCTCCATTTTTCTTAAGGCTTCTTTTTCTTGATAGTCATTTCCTTCATTTACATTCTCAAATACTTTATTTCGTATATTGTTCATACGATTTATAAGTGCAGTTTTATATTGTCCTGAAAAGGAAAAACTTGAAATTAAAAGAAAAATAGCTATTTTCTAAAATTTATTTGTTAAAAAGTTTTTTTATTCTTTCATTGCAGTCACCTCGTTTTTTATTTTATTATTTATTTTTTAGTATTTTTTAAAAATTGATAATTCTAAAATTTAAGAAAAAACAATTATAATTTTTAAATAAAAAGCAGGTTTTGAATCCCCGCTTTTTTTTTTACCGTTTCTTCCAACCCCTTTAGAAGTAATTTCACATCTTTCAACGAATCTTGAAAATCCTAGCATACTGAATACTAAGAACATAGAAATAATAATTTTTTCATAATAAATCAGCTCCTATAAATATAATCTTTTAAGATGTCAGTAATATAATAAATTATAAAGAATAAACTAAAAATTTATAATAAAAATATTGTATAAATAGATTTAATGCTAAGAATAAATATAGTAAAAATAGTATTAAAATTAGATATAAAAGTTATGTTATTTTGAGTGCGATTTGTTTAAGTTTTGTCAGTTTGCGTTTGAATAGTTTTGAGTATAAATCTGAAATATTTTAGTAAATTAAAGGTATAGGTGTTATTTTTTATTTTCTTTCTTTTTCAATATTATATTAACATATAAACATTAAAGAAAAATGAGAGATTATAAATTTTTAATTTAATCTAATCTATATTATAAAGTATACCCTATATTTAAAAAAGAATCTTTATAAAAAATTTAAAATTAACCATTTTTCCAAAAATTAAAAAAATAATCATTTGCCATTATTGATAAAACTTTAAAAATATAGTATAATTATGAGATTAGAGATGTTAGTAAATACATTCAGACTTTTATTAATAAAAAACATATCCAGGATTTGAATTAAAATAGTTTACTATATCACAAATCAGACACGTTAATGACAATTGAACAAATTTTAAAACAATAATATTGAATCATTGTAAAATTTTAGGGAGGTAGTATTTATGTACGCATTGGATAAACAGCTTGTTTTGGAAGATGGTAGTGTGTATAAGGGGTATGGATTTGGAGCAGATGTGGAAATGGCTGGGGAAGTTGTTTTTAATACTGCGATGACTGGATATCAGGAAACTATTTCAGATCCATCATATAATGGGCAGATTATTACATTTACTTATCCGTTAATTGGAAATTATGGGATAAATAGGGATGATTACGAAACTATCAATCCGAGCATTAAGGGAATCATAACTCGTGAAATATGTAGAAAACCTTCTAATTTTAGAAATGAATTTACATTGGATGAAGTTTTGAAGGACTTGAATATTCCAGGAATTTCTGGAATTGATACACGTAGTCTCACAAAGAAAATAAGAGAACATGGAACGATTAAGGGAATTATCGTTAGTTCAGACAAAGATCCGCAAGAAATTGCAAAAAATTTAAAAATCAATTCGTTGCCAACCAATCAAATCGAACAGGTATCGACAAAAAAGGCGTTTCTTTCATCTGGAAGAGGGATGAGAGTTGTCCTGCTTGATTTAGGAATGAAATCAGGAATTATGAGAGAACTTAACTCAAGGGACTGTGATATTGTCGTAATGCCGCATAATGCAACTGCTAAAGAAATTTTAAGACAAAAGCCGGATGGAATAATGTTAAGCAATGGGCCGGGAGATCCGACAGATGTTCCAGAAACAATTGAAACAATTAGGGAATTAATAGATAAAGTACCAATTTTTGGAATTTGTATGGGACATCAGCTAATTTCACTTGCCTGCGGAGCAAAAACATATAAATTGCTATTCGGACATCGTGGGGCAAATCAGCCAGTAATAAATTTACAGACTGGAAAAGTTGATATTACAGCACAAAATCACGGATATGCGGTGGATATTGACTCATTGAAGGATACAGAGCTGGAATTGACACATATTGCAGTAAATGACAGGACTTGTGAAGGTGTAAGACATAAAAAATATCCAGTATTTTCAGTACAGTATCATCCAGAGGCTTCTCCAGGGCCACATGATCCAAATTATTTATTTGATATGTTTATTGAAAATATGAAAAAAAATCGGAATTTTGAATACGTCAAATAAGAAGTATATAAAACTTAAATTATAAAATATTGAAATAAAAGTGTTGGCAAAATAAATTGATAACAAGGAGATGTAGGGAAATGCCTAAACGAAAAGATATAGAAACGATTTTAGTGATTGGATCGGGGCCGATTATTATAGGACAGGCTGCTGAGTTTGACTATGCGGGGACACAGGCGTGTCTATCATTGCGTGAAGAAGGGTACAAGGTTATCCTTGTAAATTCCAATCCTGCAACTATTATGACTGATAAGGAAATTGCGGATAAAGTATATATTGAGCCATTGACTGTTGAATTTGTGTCAAAAATTATAAGAAAAGAGCGTCCTGATGCCTTGCTTCCTACTCTTGGAGGGCAAGTTGGGCTGAATCTGGCGGTGGAACTGCACGAAGCGGGAGTGCTGGAAGAATGTGGAGTGGAACTGCTTGGAACTAAACTTGAATCTATTAAGCAGGCGGAAGACAGGGAATTGTTCAGAGATTTGATGAATGAACTGGGAGAGCCTGTGCCTGAGTCAGATATTATTCATAATTTGGAAGAGGCACGTAGATTTGTTGAAAAAATTGGGTATCCTGTGATTGTGCGTCCTGCCTTTACAATGGGAGGAACTGGTGGAGGAATCTGCCATAATGATGAAGAACTGGAAGACATTGTTACAAATGGACTTAGATATTCGCCAGTAACTCAATGTTTATTGGAAAAATCAATTTCAGGATATAAGGAAATTGAGTATGAAGTAATGCGTGACAGCAATGATACAGCGATTGTTGTATGTAATATGGAAAATATTGATCCAGTTGGGATTCACACAGGAGATTCGATTGTAGTAGCACCATCGCAAACATTGACAGATAGGGAATATCACATGTTAAGGGATGTTTCGCTGAAAATAATAAGAGCGTTGAAAATAGAAGGTGGATGTAATGTTCAGCTGGCACTAGATCCATATTCATTCAATTATTATATCATCGAGGTAAATCCGAGAGTATCACGTTCATCGGCACTTGCTTCAAAGGCGACAGGTTATCCAATTGCAAAAATCGCTGCAAAAATTGCGGTTGGGTTGACACTTGATGAAATTATAAATCCTGTTACAAAAAATTCGTATGCGTGCTTCGAGCCGTCACTTGACTATGTTGTCAATAAAATACCGAGATTCCCATTTGACAAATTTGAAAAGGCGGATAGGCATTTGGGAACGCAAATGAAGGCGACTGGGGAAGTAATGGCTATTGGTAGAACCTATGAGGAAAGTTTGTTAAAGGCTATTCGTTCGCTTGAATATGGAGTTCATCACTTGGGACTTCCAAATGGGGATGAATTTACCTCGGAATATATTTTGAGAAGAATTCAGAAGGCTGGAGATGAAAGGCTGTTCTTCATTGGGGAAGCATTAAGACGTGGAGTTACTCCGCAGGAAATACATGAGATGACAAAAATTGACATGTTTTTCCTTGATAAAATGAAAAATATTATTGATATTGAAGTGGAATTGAAGGCAAATGTAAATAATCCAGATGTATTGCTATTTGCTAAAAGATATGGATTTTCGGATAAAGTTATTGCACATCGTTGGAATACGACAGAAGATGAAGTTTATGAACTTCGTGAAAAATACAATATTAAGCCTGTGTTTAAGATGGTTGATACCTGTGCGGCTGAATTTAAGTCAGAAACTCCTTACTTTTACTCGACTTATGAGCAGGAAAATGAAAGTGTCATAGGAAATAAGAAAAAAATCGTTGTACTTGGTTCGGGGCCTATTAGAATTGGACAAGGTGTTGAGTTTGACTATGCGACTGTTCATGCGGTAAAGGCAATAAAAGAGTCTGGCTATGAGGCTATTATTGTAAATAACAATCCAGAAACGGTTTCTACAGATTTTTCAATTTCGGATAAACTTTACTTTGAGCCGCTTACGGAAGAAGATGTTATGGCGATAATCGAGCTTGAACAGCCAGAAGGGGTTGTTGTTCAGTTTGGTGGACAGACAGCAATTAACTTGGCTGAAAAATTGTCAAGACACGGTGTCAAAATATTGGGAACGGCACTTGAAGAAATTGATAATGCGGAAAACCGTGATAAATTTGAGGCATTACTTCATAAATTGAATATTCCTCAGCCACTTGGAAAAACTGCGTTTGATACGGAAACTGCTGTAAAAAATGCAGCAGAAATTGGTTATCCAGTTCTGGTACGTCCATCTTACGTGTTAGGTGGAAGAGCAATGGAAATTGTCTATCGTGAAGAGGAACTGCGTCAATATATGGAAAATGCGGTGAAAGTGTCGCCTGATCATCCAGTATTGACTGACAGATATTTAGTTGGAAAAGAAATTGAAGTGGATGCGATTTGTGATGGGGAAACAGTTGTAATTCCAGGAATTATGGAACATATTGAAAGAGCAGGAGTCCATTCTGGAGATTCCATCGCCGTTTACCCTCCACAAAATATTACCGATTCACAAAAACGTACATTAATTGATTACACAGTCAGACTTGCAAAAGGACTAAATATTATAGGGCTTCTGAATATTCAGTATGTAATTAGCGGTGGGGAAGTTTATGTGCTGGAGGTAAATCCTAGAAGTTCAAGGACAGTTCCATTTTTAAGTAAAATTACAGGCGTTCCAATGGCAAATCTTGCTATGAAGGGAATTCTTGGAGAAACGTTAAAGGGTAAAGGATATCAAACTGGATTGATTGAAGAAAGTAAAAACGTATATACAAAAGTCCCTGTATTCAGTTTCCAGAAATTAAAAGATGTTGACACAACATTAGGGCCTGAAATGAAATCCACAGGAGAAGTGATGGGAAGCGATGAAAACCTTGAAAAATCACTTTACAAAGGACTAATTTCATCTGGAATTAAAGTCAAGGATCAGGGAAGTGTGCTGTTTACAATAAGTGGAGCTGCAAAAGAGGAAGCATACGGGCTGGCTAAGAGATTTTCTGATCTGGGCTATCATATAATGGCTACAGAAGGTACAGCCAGATACTTTGAGGAAAAAGGGCTTCGTGTTGAAACTGTTGGGAAAATTGAAGAAGAAGGAAAATACGAACACGATGTGCTAGGACTGATTTACAAAGGGCTTGTTGATATGGTAATCAATACGGCGGCTAAAAAGAAAACTGCAACAAATGATGGATTTAAAATCAGACGTGCTGCAAGTGAGCAGGAAATTGCCTGCCTAACTTCACTTGATACAACGGACGCCTTACTGAAAGTTCTAGAATCCATTTCATTTAATGTAAGTTCAATATAATAAATTATTGATTTTCTAATGCAAAATAGAAAATAAATTTTAAAAATTACCAATTTCATTAGTTTTATTTTGAGAAATAGAATTAGGGGAATTGGTAAAATTTTTAAGTATACTCAAACTTATTTAAAATTAAACTACTGAAAATTATATAAATTTAGGGTTTGAGTAAAATAGTTATAACTTTTGAGTTCGGTTTTAAATCGGTTTTACTATAAAATAAAGAAATAAAAAATGATGGAGCAAGAATGAATTATAAAAAAATAATATTAATAACAATTTTTTCGATTTTTCTATTTTCCTGTAACGATACATTTAAGGAAATTGGAAGAAAATTTAGTATAAAAAAAGTGAAAAATGAAGAAATGGAAAAATACAACAGCTATATTGAAATTCATAATAATTTGACAAATATTGACGATGAAATTTCAAAGTATGTTGGCGTGGCTGGAGAAGGTAAGGAAATAAATATTCAGGAAATGGGAGCATTGGAAAGTGTACCAGTTATTAAAATTGATAATGCTGTTATTCAAAAACTTGAAAAAAATATAAAGTCTAAATTCAAGATGGAAAAACTGGATAATTCTTCCAAAAAATTGTTGCCAATTTTAAAAGAATTAAAAATAGTAACGGACTCCATGACGAATTACTATGGGAAAAAAGAACATTTGGCGGATGGATTTGCAAAAGGACAGCAATTACATACAAATTTTTTGAAAATTTACAAAAGATATAAAGAAGGTTCAGATGCTTTTAAAACAGAAGTAGCAAATAAATCGAAGGAAAGAATGCAGAAGATATTGGAAACATATAAAAATGAAGGAAGTCTGATAAAATACAATTTGACGATTCTCATAAATAGCTGCGAGAATTTTGTGGATAAAATGGATAATCAGAAAATTAGTATGACAACCTTTATAAGAGGTGATTTGGGAAAATTAAAAAAAGCACAGCAAAACATTTTAACTGCTTCAGCTAACTTTCAAAAGACAATTACAAATGAAAAACAACTGAAAAAGGAAAATTATACAAAAGAAAAATTGGAAATATTTAATAAACAGCTTGCAGAATTTGAAAAATCGGTTACAATATTTATTAGGGAAGTTGAAAAAAGCAAGTCGATGAGTAAGAGTGAAATTGAGAAGAAGGTTTATACGGAAGATATGACTGGGACTCCGAATGATGTGATTAAGAAGTATAATAAACTGGTAAATGATTATAATAATTTGATGAATTAAAAGAGGGAAAAAATGACAAAAAAATTAACAAAATTAGGAAAGTTTATAAGTCTGATTTTAAGACATAAGCCTGAGATGGTTGGGATTGAACTTGATAGGAATGGATGGGCTGATGTGAGAGAGCTTATTGAAGGGATAAATCAGTCTGGAGATGAAACAGGGGAGCGGATAAATTTTGAAATTCTGGAGGAGATTGTAAGGGATAATAGTAAAAAAAGATATGAGTTTAATGGGGATTTTACAAAAATTAGGGCTTGTCAGGGACATAGCATAGATGTGGATTTGGAATTGAAGGCAATTAAGCCACCTGAAGTTTTGTATCATGGGACGGCAGATAGATTTCTGGAGCAGATAAAAAAAGAAGGATTAAAGAAAAGAAGCAGGCAGTTTGTGCATTTATCAGAAACGGAAGAAACGGCGTATGATGTTGGGCAGAGACACGGGAAACCGTTTATAATAAAGGTTTTGGCTAAGAAGATGTATGAAGATGGGAAAGAATTTTTTATTTCAAAAAATGGCGTTTGGCTGACTGATGATATTGAAGTGAAGTATTTGAGATTTTAAAGTATTTAATTTTTAATTATCTAAATAAACCATTCTTTAGACTTGTATTTTATAAAGTTCAAATGAAAATTTTAATCTGAAAGTTTAAAGATAAACTTTTAAAATAAGTTGTCAAAAAATAAAAAAAGGAAAGAAGGGATTTTTTATGAAATTGGGAATTGTTGGTTCAGGGATGATTGTTCAAGAGTTTTTGCCTAGCCTTGTGAAGCTGGAAGGGTTAGAAATTGTGGGGATGCAGGGGACAAAAGCCAGTATTGGTAAAGTTGAGGAAATTTGTGAAAAATATGGGATTCCAAAATTTACTGATGATTTTGATGAACTTTGTGAATTTGGGATTGATACTGTTTATATTGCTGTTCCGAATTTTTTGCATTTTGAATTTTGTAAAAAGACACTTGAAAAAGGGTTGAATGTTATTGTTGAAAAGCCAATGACGACTAATTATGAGGAAGCTAAAAAATTGTCAGATTTGGCAAAAGAGAAAAAGCTGTTTTTATTTGAAGCAATAACGACACTTTATTTTGAAAATTATAAAAAGATAAAAGAGTGGATTGGTAAAATTGGAGATGTAAAACTTGTTCAAAGCCAGTATAGCCAATATTCCAGCAGATATGACGCTTTTAAGAAGGGAGAAATCTTGCCTGTATTTGATCCGCAAAAAGCTGGTGGGGCATTGATGGACTTGGGGCTGTATAATTTACATTACGTACTGGGACTTTTTGGAAAGCCTGAAAATGTAAAGTATTATGCAAATATTGAGAAAAATATTGATACAAGCGGAGTTCTCATGATGAAGTATGAAAAATTTAATGCTATGTGTGTATGTGCAAAAGATAGTGAAGGCGAGAGAATAGGAGTAATTCAAGGAAGTGAAGGAAAAATCGTAAGCGAAGAGGCTCCAGGACTTGTCGGAAAAGTTACGTTAAAACTGTATGATGGAACGACAGAAAATTTTGATGACGGATTTTCAAAAGACAGGGTTGTACCTGAATTTAAGGCATTTATTCGTGCAGTAAAAGAAAACGATTTGGAGTTTTGTTGTAGACAGCTGGAAAAAAGTCTGCTGGTAAGTGAAGTACAGACAAAGGCTAGAATTGAGGCGGGGATTAGATTTCCGCAGGACTAGAAAATTTTAAAATGAGGAGAGGGAATGGAAAAAGAAAAAGTTTCAATAATTGTGCCGATGTACAATGCGGGAAAATTTATTGGAAAAGCAATAGAAACGGTACTTTCGCAAACTTATGAAAACTGGGAAATGCTTATTATGAACGATGTTTCAACGGATAATAGTCTTGCAGTTGTGAATGAATTTGCGAAAAAGGATGACAGAATAAAAGTTGTGAATACTGAAAAAAATATGGGTGTTGTAAAAGGAAGAAACCATTTGATTGATTTGGCTAGGGGAAAATATATTGCATTTTTGGATGCTGATGATTATTGGCACAGCGAGAAATTGGAAAAGCAGATACAGTTTATGAAAGAAAAAAATGCAAGCATTAGCTGTACAGAATATACACGAGTCAGGGAAAATGGTGAAAAAATCAATGAAGTTGTAATTAAATCGGAAATTTCTTATACTGATATGCTGAAAAATAATTATCTAGGCTGTCTTACGGTTATGTATGATGTGGAAAAAGTTGGGAAACGTTATTTTAAGGAGCTGAAGAAAAATGAGGATTATGTGCTTTGGCTGGAAATTGTGAAGGATGTGAAAATAATTTATGGACTCAAGGAAAATTTGGCATATTATCGTGTGTTGGATAATTCCCGTTCGAGCAATAAGGTTAAAACAGCAAAAGTACGTTGGGAAATTTATCGGAAAGTTGAGAAATTATCGCTTTTGAAGTCAATTTATTATTTTTTACATTATGCGGTTAGAGCTGTATTAAAAAGTAAATAGAAGCAAAATATCTGAAATAAAGGAAATATCAATGGAAAATCATATATTAGAGATTCTTTTGGAAGAAAAAAATAATAATCTAAAGAGTTGGAAGGATGATAATATTTAAGGAATGCCTTAAAAATAATATTGTGCCGTTTATACTTGAGGATAAATACAAAATGTATTATTATCGTGGGCTATTATGAAACTGAAAGAGGATGGGTTTACAATACTTGTTTAATGGCTCAGGATGAAACAAAAAAAATGCCAGATTATTTTGAAGTGCAATATGAAAATTAATTATTTTAGATTAATAATCATGTTAAATAAAAAAACAACAGAAATATTTTTTTGACACACAGAAAAAAATATGCTAACATATAGGAAAATGAATAATTTGGATGAAAGTATGAGGAGAGATTTTATCACATTTATAGGTATTTGTAAATGTAGAATAAAACACCGAAGAAGTAACTCTTTCAGGTAAAAGGACTCATAGTGGACGAGCCTCTGGAGAGACTGTCTTAAATGACAGCACCGAAGGAGCAAAGGAATTTTTATTCCCTAAACTCTCAGGTAAAAGAACAGAGAATAATGCATATAAAATTATGGATTTTATATTTCTTTTTTAATGCAAAAGAAATTTTAAGAGGTTGTCTTAACTTTATCTTAAGTAAAAGACGGCCCTTTTTATTTAATTTATAATCAAATCTGTATTCAAATGCTTTAAACTTATATATCCATTCTATAGCAATTCTAGTTTAAAATGAAAGTAGAAGGTTAGGCTATTTTACTTCAATTTTCAGGTAGATTGACTATAAAATTCAGAAAATAAAAAACGAAGGAGAAGGATTTAGATGTTAGAAATTATTAAAAGTTTTAATGAATTTTTTTGGGGAGTTATTTTAATTGTTTTACTGGTTGGAACGGGTGTATTTTATACATTTCGGCTGAAATTTATTCAGATCAGGGAATTTAAAAGCGGTTTGAAGCAGTTGACGAGCGGATTTGACTTGAGCGGAGAAAAGGCGGATAAAAATGGGATGTCGTCATTTCAGGCTTTGGCAACGGCTATTGCGGCACAAGTTGGAACTGGAAACCTTGCGGGAGCGGCAACGGCGATTGTATACGGGGGGCCGGGAGCGATATTCTGGATGTGGGTAAGTGCTTTTTTTGGAATGGCTACTATTTATTCAGAAGCTGTATTAAGCCAGATTTTTAAACAGAAAAAAGATGGGGAAATGACAGGGGGGCCGGCTTACTATATTGAAACATTATTTAATGGAGGAAAGGCAGCCAAATTTTTAGCAGGATTTTTTGCAGTTTCGTGTGTTCTGGCTTTAGGATTTATGGGAAATGCAGTTCAGGCCAACTCAGTGGGAGATGCCTTTCACAATGCGTTTAAAGTACCGACAGTTGTAACAGGTGTATTTCTGGCAGTTTTATCAGGATTTATATTTTTTGGTGGCGTAAAGAGAATAGCCTCTGTTACTGAAAAAGTAGTGCCGATTATGGCGGTTCTTTATGTTGCAATATGTTTAGTTATTATCATATTAAATGTTGGAAATGCAGGTTTGGCATTTAAAGCAATTTTTGTTAATGCTTTTTCAACAAAGGCGGTTTTAGGTGGATTTTTAGGAATGGGAATAAAAAAAGCGATAAGATTTGGGGTGGCAAGAGGGCTGTTCTCAAATGAGGCTGGAATGGGATCAACACCACACGCCCATGCAATTGCAAAAGTTAAAAATCCAGAAGATCAGGGACATGTGGCGATTGTTACAGTTTTTATTGATACATTTGTAATTTTGACATTGTCAGCATTAGTAATTTTGATTGCAGATGGAAAAGCGGATGGAACAGGGATTTCGTTGACACAGCACGCATTTCACGCAGTGTTGGGACATTTCGGCGTAATATTTGTTGCAGTTGCATTATTCTTTTTTGCCTTTTCCACAATAATTGGATGGTATTTCTTTGGAGAAGCCAATGTGAAATATTTGTTTGGGAAGAAAGCGTTAAATATTTACAGAATCTTGGTAATGGCTTGTATAATTGCAGGTTCGCTTCAAAAGGTGGAGTTAGTGTGGGAGCTGGCTGATATGTTTAATGGACTTATGGTAATTCCGAATTTAATAGCGTTAATTGGGCTGCATAAACTGGTAGTTGAGGTTACGAAAAAGGATCCATTGTTGAAGGATTAACAATTAAATAAAATATAAAAAAGACTAATTCTAAAACTTTATGAGTTCTAAAATAGTCTTTTTTTATATATTAAACTTCTTTTACTTTTAAAATATAAATTATAAATTTATTTTTAAAGAATTACAATTAATGTGAACCTTTTTTATTATGATCTTTTTGCTTTTCTTTATATTTTCTAACTTGTCTTTCCAATCTGTCAGATAATTCATCAATTGCTGCGTATAAGTCTTTATTTTCAGCTTCTATTTTTATTTTTGTACCGCTTGCATAAACTAATCCATCAGCTTTATGAACAGGGCCTTCAGATTTTGTATCTTCGACTGTTAGAACAACATCGATTTCTGTGATAGCATCTGAATACTTAGAAATTCTGCTTATTTTTTCTTCAGTATAGTTTTTAATTGCATCTGTAATTTTAAGTTGTTTTCCGCTAATAATGATTTTCATAAATCATCACATCCTTTCATCTATGTCAATAATATTGTACCTTGAAAAAACTAAATGTCAATAGCCAAAATAAAATAATTAAAATTTTTTTATAATTAATGATTAAAAAAAAATTTGTTATTTATTAAGTATATATGATAAAATCAGTTTAAAACTAGACTTGAAAGTTATAATTAGAGTATTTAAATACCAAATTAGCGTTTATTAATTTGAAATTATTTGATGAATTGTATATAATAATATTATAAAATTTGTTAATTTACAAAATAGAAAAAGTAAGGTGAAGAGATGGAAAAATTTTTTAAACAGGATACAATTTCACTTGCGAAAGATTTACTGGGAAAATTAATACTTGTGAAAAAGAATAATGAAATATTAGGGGGTTATATTGTGGAAACAGAGGCTTATTTAGGGGTAGAGGACAGAGCTTGCCATGGATTTGAAGGGAAATTGACTCCGAAGGTTGAGGCTTTGTTTGGAAAAGCGGGAACAGTTTATATTTATACAATGCACACGCATAAAATGCTGAATATTGTCAGTTGTGAGGAAGGAAATCCGCAGGCAGTATTAATTAGGGGAATTGAGCCAATAATAAATAATGAAAGAATGATTGAAAATAGAGGGAAAGATGGCATTCTAGTTAGTAATGGGCCTGGAAAATTGACAAAAGCTATGGGAATTAGTGATGGATTTAATAAGGGCAAAATTTGTGAAATTACAAAAAAATTGCAGAAAGTTTCAAAAGAATTGACTTATAATAGTGAAAATATGGAAGAAAATGTACTTTATATTGATTTTGAAAATAGTAAAATTCCAAAAAATATTGAAATTTCGGCAAGAATAGGAATTCCAAATAAAGGGATTTGGACAGAGAAGGAATTGCGGTATTTTGTAGCTGGAAATAAGTACGTTTCAGGAATGAGAAAGTCAGAATTTAAGGATGATTGCTGGAAATAATAATTTTTTGGGTATTGAAAAAATAGTAAAATTTTGCTATACTTTTACTAGGTGGAGAAATTTTACAAATACAAAATTTTTTAGCAGATTATTTTATTGATAGTATGTAAAGTTAAATTTATTGTGGAGGAAAGATGAAAAAAAAATTTTTTGTCACGAGAGCAATCAGGATATTTTTCACAAGACAAATTGTAAAATTGTCTACTTTGTTATGGGTAAAATGTACAAAAATTAAATATATAAATTTATGTCAAGAATCTAGGTGAATTTTGTTTACTTAGATTTTTTTTGTTTTTTTCTTTTTTAGTGTAAAAGGGAACAGTCATCATCCCCTTTTATTTCACAATACTAGTTATTTTAATTTCTTCAAATTATAATATTTTTAGATATAGACGAAAGTGCTACGCACTAATCCCAGCTTGTTTAAGCATTTTTTGAAAACAAAATTGAAATTCGCTTCGCTTAGATAATAATTTTTATTTCCAAAAAATTACGACATTTTGATTTATTATAATAACTGTGATGATTAAAACTAAATCTCGTTTAAATATTAAAAATTTTTTTGTAAAGGATAAAAACCTAGTATTTCTAAAGAATTGATAAACTGACGGAGCTTTTATTTGTTCAACTACGACTGTTTGACGACTGATAAGGAGGAGTTTCGGAGTTGGGCAAATAAAAGTCGTAGTCTAGCCATAGGTTATTGCGTAGCAATCTTGCCACAATTTTAATTATCAGGATAAACTTTTACTGCAAGATAAGGATTTGCGGCAATGAGCAATCCTGCGAAAAATAAAGAAAAAACATAATAAAAATAGAAAAGACTGTTATTAAACAAAATAATCTAATACTAAATCCTGTTAGAAAATAAAAACTATGTTAAGGACAAGAAGTTTAAATCTCTTGCTAAACATATTTAATTTAAAATTTATTAAATATTTGCTATTTAAATGGGAAATAGTATTAAATTAGTTAATATAAATAAAAAAATATAGCAGAAAGAAGGAGAGAAAAAATGAATTATAGAATCTTTGTGGAAAAAAAAGAAGATTTTAGAGTGGAAGCACAGAATTTGTTTAGTGACTTGAAGGAGAATATCGGGATAGATGGGTTTGTTGATGTAAGAGTTTTAAATATTTATGATGTGTTTAACTTGGGTGAAAACGATTTGGAAAAATTGGAAAAAACGGTGTTTTCGGAAATAAATGTTGACAATGTTTTTAGATCGTTTGATGAAGTGTTTGAAAAAAAAGATTCGGAAAATGTGTATTTCTCAGTGGAATTTTTGCCGGGGCAATATGATCAGAGAGCGGATTCTGCAATTCAATGTATAAATTTATTGATTGATGAAGACAATAATATTAATGTAAAAAGTGGAAAATTGATAATTTTATACGGAAAAATTTCTCCTGATGAACTTGCAAGAATAAAAAAATATTATATAAATGAAGTTGAGGCGAGGGAAAAAGATTTAAATGTTTTAAGTGAAAATGTTGAAACTGAAAATACGGATGATGTTATTGTTTATGAAGGATTTACTGAAAAAACAAAAGAGGAAATTGAAAGTCTTAAAAATGAATTGGAACTGGCGATGACTGTGAATGATTTGCTGTTTATTCAGGAATATTTTAAAAATGAGGAAAAAAGAAATCCAACAGAAACTGAAATTCGTGTTCTTGATACTTACTGGAGCGATCACTGCCGACACACAACTTTTGAAACAATTATTGACGATATAAAAATTGAAAATGAGACTTATAAGAATATTATTGAAAAGGCTATTAATGAATATTTGGAAAGCAGGGAGTACGTTCATGCTGACAGAATTTTTAAAAAGCCTATGACTCTTATGGATCTTGCTACAATTTTTGGAAAAGAGCAGAGAAAAAATGGGAATTTGCCAGATTTGGAAGTTTCGGATGAGATAAATGCCTGTTCGATTTATATTGATGTACCAATTGAAAGAATTGATGAAAATGGGAAAAAGAATACAGTTACTGAAAAATGGATTTTGCAGTTTAAGAATGAAACTCATAATCATCCGACAGAAATTGAGCCGTTTGGAGGAGCTTCTACTTGTATTGGAGGGGCAATCCGTGATCCGTTATCTGGAAGAACTTATGTTTATCAGGCTGTGAGAATTAGCGGTTCTGCTGATCCAACTGAAAAAATTGAGGACACAATGACTGGAAAATTGCCGCAAAAGGTTATTACACAAGTAGCTGCACATGGATTCTCTTCTTACGGAAATCAGATTGGGCTTGCAACAACTCATGTGAATGAAATTTACGATGAAGGATATAAGGCTAAAAGGATGGAACTGGGACTTGTCGTGGGAGCAGCACCTGCTGAAAATATTATTCGTGAAAAGCCTGAAAATGGGGATATTGTAATTTTACTTGGTGGAAGAACTGGAAGGGACGGAATCGGAGGGGCGACTGGATCGTCTAAGGAGCATACGACAGAATCTTCGGAAAAATCAAGTGCAGAAGTTCAAAAGGGAAATGCAATTGTAGAAAGAAAAATTCAAAGACTTTTCAGAAACAGAAATGTTACAAAATTAATTAAGAAATGTAATGACTTTGGAGCTGGAGGAGTTTCAGTTGCAATCGGGGAATTGGCTGACGGGCTTGAAATTGACTTGAATAAGGTAAGAGTGAAATATATTGGGCTAAATGGTACGGAACTTGCTATTTCAGAGTCGCAGGAGAGAATGGCTGTTGTTATTGAAAAACAAAACTTGGATAAATTTATAGAATTTGCAAACGAGGAAAATCTGGAAGCGTATCAAGTAGCCGAAATTAATGATTCTAACAGACTTATTATGAAATACAATGGAAAAGCAATTGTTGATATTTCAAGAGATTTCCTAAATACAAACGGAGCCGCCTCAAACATCAGTATTACAATTGAAAATACACCAAAATTGAACTTGAACAGAGAAATTGAAGGAAATGATTTTAAAAGTAAATTTATAAATAACCTGAAAGACTTGAATGTCGCTTCACAAAGAGGATTGGTTGAAACTTTTGATTCAACAATTGGAGCAACTACTGTATTAATGCCATTTGGTGGAAAATATCAGTTGACTCCTGCAGAAGTTTCAGTACAGAAAGTGTCAGTAATTAATGCGGAAACAGATGTCGCTTCAATGGTTGGGTATGGTTACAATCCTTATGTTGCAAAACAAAGCACATTCCACGGTGGTGCTTACGCTGTGATTGAGTCAATGGCAAAAGTTGTCGCTGGTGGTGGAAACTACAAAAACATCAGATTTACATTCCAGGAATATTTTGAAAGACTGGGGCAGGATTCTAAAAAATGGGGTAAACCATTATCAGCATTATTAGGAGCATTGCACATTCAAAAAGCCTTTGGATTGCCGTCAATTGGTGGAAAAGACTCAATGAGCGGAACATTTAATGAAATTTCTGTACCGCCAACATTGGTATCATTTGCAGTAAGCGTTACAGATGCCGAAAATGTAATTTCTAGTGAATTTAAAAAGGCTGGAAACAATGTGTACTTGATTACAACGCCAAATGATGAAAATGATTTACCAAAACTTGATGAATTAAAGGAAAACTTTGACTTTATAACTGAAAATATAAGAAATAAAAAAATTGTATCTGCTATGGCCGTGAAAAATGGTGGAATAGCTGAAAGCCTTGCAAAAATGACATTTGGAAATAAGCTTGGTGTGGATGTCTTGGCACAAATTGATGAAAATGATTGGTTTAAAGTGAATTACGGAGCATTTATTGTGGAAACTGCTGAAAATATTGAGCATAAAAATGCGATGTTGCTTGGAAAAGTTACTGATGAAGCCAAAATTGCTGTAAATAGAATAACTTTTGAATTAGATGAATTAATTGGAAATTGGGAAAGCAAACTTGAAAAAATCTTCCCAACAAAAAAAGAAGTGGCAAAAGAGCATGAAATTGCACATTGTGAAGGCTTAAAATATGAAAAACTTGCTAAGATTGAGCATGAAAATATAATTAGTAATATTTCAAACACTTATGCAAAACCTAGAGTGTTTATACCAGTATTTCCAGGAACAAATTCAGAATATGATTTAGAAAGAGCATTTAACCGTGAAGGAGGAATTTCTAAAATAGGAGTGTTTAACAACTTGTCTCATAGAAATATTTTAGATTCAATAGACAATTTTGTTAAGGAAATTAATAATTCTCAGATTTTAATGCTGCCAGGTGGATTTAGTGCAGGAGATGAGCCAGATGGTTCTGCTAAATTCATGGTTGCTGTTCTAAAAAATAAAAAAGTTAAAGAAGCTGTGGAAAATTTACTAAAGAGAGATGGACTAATCTTAGGAATTTGTAATGGTTTTCAAGCACTTATAAAATCAGGATTGCTTCCTTATGGAGAAATCTGTGAATTAAATGAAACTTCTCCAACATTGACTTTTAATGCGATTGATAAGCATATGTCAAAAATTGTACAGACAAAAATTATTACAAATAATTCGCCTTGGCTTTCTGATATGAATGAGGGAGATATTCACTCTGTCGCAATTTCTCACGGTGAAGGAAGAATAATTATCACAGAGGAAGAATACAAAAAATTATTCAAAAATAACCAAATTGCAACAAAGTACGTTGGTTTAGATGGAAATTCAACAATGGATTCTCAATTTAATCCAAACGGTTCATATTATGCAATTGAAGGAATGCTTGCTCATAATGGTAGAATTTTTGGGAAAATGGGACATTCTGAAAGAAAAGGCAAGAATGTTTACAAAAATATTTACGGAAATAAGGAGCAGAATATCTTTAGAAATGGAATAAGATTTTTTAAATAGAAAAAATTATGTTATGGAGATAGAATCTTGAATTAATATTGATTCTATCTTTGCATAGTAAAACTGTTTTAAAACAGAACTCAAAGGCTATGACTATTTACTCAAACCCTAATGTCTAATTTTTAATAGTTTAATTTTAAATGGGTTCGAGTATAACTTAAATAATTTTAGTTTTTTGTAAAGGAAGTTTGGTGTGAAAAAAATAAATAAATTTCTGTTTTTAGCCATTTTGCTGTCATTAGTTTTATCAAATTGCCAAAAGAAAGAAGAAAAGTTGACGAATACTCAAAATAAAAAGGTTGAAAATGTGAGTAATCAGGATGTTCTACGTGAAATCTCACTTGATGAAATGCTGGATTTTGAACATATACCTGAGAATTGGAAGGAAGAATTCAGAGAAATTGCTGAAAATATGCCTCGTTATGGTAACAATGTTACTAAAATAATTTTGTATTTTTATGAAAAAGATTTTTTTTATGATTACAAAAAGATATTTTTAGATGATAATAATAATTTTGTAAAACCTGATGAAAAACAAATAAATGACTTTTTGAAAATGGCAGCAGAAAAAAATTTTTCAGATTTTGACAGTATAATTCAGGCAATGGAAAAAGAAAATAAAAAAGATAAATTGTTTGGTAAATTAACAGGAAATTGGATTGAATCATTAAAAATTTGGAAGTTAAAAGCAGATAACTTGGAAAATTATTATCAATCAGGAGATTATAAAAAGGACAATTTTGCAAAGGGAAAAACTTTAAATTCTGAATATTTGGAAAGTATTAAACAACGTAAGGAAAAATATAGGGAATTAAACAAAATATTTATTTTTAAATTAAAATATTTATTAAAAAAAACGGCTGTTTTTTATGCAGATCAGCAATATGGAAATAATACACCAATAAGTGATTTGTTTAAAGAAAGTTTATTAATTGATATATTTTATTATAAATTGTACGATTGGAATGAAATTTATAATGCAGAAGAAACATTTGAAGTTCCAGTTGAAGAAAAAGATAGGGAAAAATATTTACAAGATTTGAAAAAAATTCAATCAGAAATAAAAAAAATATCAGATACGATGGAAAATAAGGAGTATGAATTTATAAACTCCAAAACAATAATAGACAGGGAAATCTATCTTTTGGCTAAAAAAGAAAATAAATCAAATTTAGAATTAATTAATCAAATAATGTCTGATATGGAAAATAAGAAATATACAGATATAAATGCAATTGGAATACTTCTTATGAAAAGAAACCAGGAAATAGAACAAGTTATAAGAAAACAACTTGCAAGAAGCAGATACTGATTCAAATAAAAAGAAAGCTGATTTTTATATAGATAAGTAAAAATAAATAAAGAAGGAATGAAGGGAGATTTAGAAAATGAAAGTAGCAGTATTTTTTGGAAGTCAGTCGGATACTGAAAAAATGAGAGGTGCAGCAAATTGCCTGAAGGAATTTGGAATTGGGTACGAGGCCTATGTCCTGTCGGCTCACAGAGTTCCTGAAAAATTGGAGGAAGTCCTTGCAGATGTGGAAAAGAGAGGGGTTGAAGTGATTATCGCTGGAGCTGGGCTTGCGGCACATTTACCGGGAGTTATTGCTTCAAAGACTATTCTTCCAGTTGTAGGAGTGCCTTTGAATGGGGCAATTGGAGGGCTTGATGCTCTTTATTCAATTGTTCAGATGCCAAAGTCTATTCCTGTGGCAACAGTTGGAATTGATAATTCGTATAATGCTGGGATGCTGGCTGTGCAGATTTTGGCAGTAAAATATCCTGAAATTAAGGAAAAACTTGTTAATTTTAGAAAAGAGATGAAGGCTAAGTTTATTGCGGATAATGAGAAAAAAGTGGAATTGTAATTTTTAATATTTGTTTGAGATTTAACTCTTATTATCTATATGATTTCTTATTAAAAAATCTAGCAAGGGATTTTGTCCCCTTATTAAGATAGTGTAAAATTTAAGTTATAGAATAAATTTATTATTTAAAAATAAAAAAATGGAGGAAATAAAAAATGGAAAAAAGAGAACAAATTTACGAAGGAAAAGCAAAATCAATTTTTTCAACAGATAAAGCGGATGAAATAATTATGTATTTTAAGGATGATGCGACAGCTTTTAATGGGGTTAAAAAGGATCAATTGGAAGATAAAGGGATTTTGAATAATAGAATTTCTACGTTAATTTATGGATATTTGATAAAAAATGGTGTGAAAACTCACTGGATTGAAACATTGAATGAAAGGGAACAACTTTGTAAAAAGGTGGAAATTGTGCCTTTGGAAGTGATTATTAGAAATAGGGCGACTGGAAGTTTTGTGAAAAGATATGGAGCGGAAGAAGGGAAAATTTTTAAAAAGCCTACGTTTGAGTTGTCATATAAAAATGATGATTTAGGAGATCCATTATTGAATGATGATCATGCTTTGGCGTTGGAATTGGTGTCTGAAAAAGAATTGGCTGAAATTAAACAGCAAACTTTTTTAATAAATGATTTGTTATCAAAACTGTTTGATAAAATGAATTTAATTTTGGTGGATTACAAAATTGAGTTTGGAAGAGATAAAGAAGGAAATATCTTACTTGCAGATGAAATTAGTCCAGATTCAATGAGACTTTGGGATAAAGATACATTGAAAAAATTGGATAAGGATAGATTTAGACAGGATTTAGGAGATGTAATGGGAGCATATCGTGAAGTGCTTCGTCGTCTGGAAGAAGTTTTGAAATAAATTTTTTAGAGATTTTAAATATATATTAGCGAGGTTGTCTTGAATCCTTGTTGTCAGATAAGCAGAAGATAATTTTTTATAGTAAAAATATCAATAAAATTATAAATCTTAGAATAGTTTATAATAAAAATGGAGGAAAATTACAAATGATTAAGAGTTTGAATGAGGAATGTGGAGTATTTGGAGTTTATGGACATCCTGATGCGGCAAGACTTACTTATTACGGGCTTCACAGTCTTCAGCATAGAGGGCAGGAAGCGGCAGGAATTGTGGTAAGTGATGGAAAACGTGTAAATGGACATCGTGGGCCTGGATTAGTGTCAGAAGTATTTAATGACGATAGAATATTTAACCGTCTAGAAGGAAGCAGTGCAATAGGGCATGTGCGGTATGCAACTTCTGGAAGCAGCAGTGGACGTAATATTCAGCCATTTTTATTTCAATTTTTTGATGGAAGTATTGCTTTGGCACACAATGGAAACTTGATTAATGCAAGGACGTTAAAAAGAGAGCTAGAAGAACACGGTGCGATTTTTCATTCTTCATCTGATACGGAAGTATTGGTTCACTTGATAAGAAGAAGCAAGGAAAAGGATTTTCTGAGCCAGTTGAAAGATGCATTGCGTCAAGTAAAAGGCGGATTTTCTTTCGTAATTCAAACTCAGACAGAATTGTACGGGGCAGTAGATCCATTTGAATTCCGTCCTTTAATTCTAGGAAAAACAAAAAATGGTGCGTATATTTTGGCAAGCGAAACATGTGCATTGGAAATTGTAGGAGCAGATTTTATTAGGAATATAAGATCTGGAGAAGTAGTTATTATTGATGAAAGCGGATACAGAATAGAAAAATATACTGAAAACACTTCAACTGCCATTGCGGCAATGGAATATGTGTATTTTGCACGTCCTGATTCAGATATTTCTGGGGTAAATGTTCATAAGTCACGTAAAAGATGTGGAAGAAGATTGGCACAGGAAGCTCCAGTTGAGCATGCAGATATTATAATTGGAGTTCCCAACTCATCATTATCAGCGGCAAGTGGATATGCAGAAGAAATTGGAAAGCCTTATGAAATGGGCTTAATTAAAAATCAATATGTGGCACGTACTTTTATTCAGCCAACACAGGAATTGCGAGAGCAAGGTGTCAGAATGAAATTATCAGCTGTAAAAAGCATTGTAAAAGACAAAGTTGTAGTTATGATAGACGATTCAATAGTTCGTGGTACAACTTCAAGCCGTATTGTTCAACTGTTAAAAGAAGCAGGAGCAAAGGAGGTGCATGTCCGTATCGCCTCGCCAGAATTTAAATTCCCTATTTTTTATGGAATAGATGTTTCAAATTCATCAGAATTGATTTCGGCAAATAAAACGGTTGAAGAAATAAGAGAGTATATAGGGGCAGATTCACTTGCGTTTCTTAGCATAGACGGACTGATTGATTCAATAGGGCTTGATTTTGATGCACCGTATACGGGGCTTTGCATGGAATGTTTTAATGGAGATTATCCAGCAGGATTGGGAGATTATGAGGAAGAATTTTATGCTTCATTGACGCCAATTCAAGAAGAGGCTTTAGAGGAATTAAAGAAGTAAGGTGAAAAAATGTATATTGTAAGTTTGAATTATATAAAAGAAGTAAGTGAAGTTGAAAAACATTTAGAAGAACACATAAAATTTTTGGAAAAATATTATGAAATGGGAAAATTCATTTGTTCAGGAAGAAAAAATCCTAGAACAGGTGGTGTAATTTTGTTAAATGCAGAAAGTTTATCAGAAGTAGAAAAAATAATTTCAGAAGATCCATTTAATGTAAATAAAATTGCAGAATATGAAATTACGGAATTTTTTCCTACAAAATATAACAAAAATTTTAAAAAATTTGTAGAATAAAAGATATGATAGGAGGAGAAAATGTCAATTTCTTATAAAGATTCGGGAGTAGATAAAGAAGAAGGATATAAAAGTGTAGAAAAAATAAAAAATGGTGCAAAAAGTACGTATAATGCCAATGTTATGAACGATTTGGGAAGTTTTGGAGCATTGTACAAACTTGGAGATTATAAAAAGCCTGTGTTAGTTTCTGGAACTGATGGAGTTGGGACAAAATTAAAAGTTGCATTTGAAACAGGGATTTACAACACAGTTGGAATAGACTGTGTAGCAATGTGTATAAACGATATTTTGTGTCACGGAGCAAAGCCGTTATTTTTCCTAGATTACTTGGCTTGCGGGAAATTAGACTCAAATGTGTCAGCTGAAATAGTAAGCGGAGTTGTGGAAGGGTGCTTGCAGTCAGAAGCTGCCTTAATTGGTGGAGAAACGGCTGAAATGCCAGGATTCTACACGCCGGGAGAATACGATATTGCAGGATTTGCAGTAGGAGCAGTAGAAGAGGATCAAATTGTCAATGGCTCAGATGTCAAGGAAAATAACGTTTTAATTGCGATTCCATCGAGTGGGGCACACAGCAACGGTTTTTCACTAATCAGAAAATTATTTACTGACTTTACTGAAGTTTACAATGGGAAACCAATTGGAGAGCATTTATTGACTCCTACAAAGATTTATGTAAAACCAGTTCAGGCTGTAATGAAGGAAGTAAAAATTAACGGAATGGCTCATATCACTGGTGGAGGGCTAATTGAAAATGTTCCAAGAACAATACCTGGCGGACTTTGTGCAAATATAGAAAAATCAAAAATTCAAATTCACGAGTTATTTAAGCACCACGCATTTTCAAGAGTAAGCGAAAAGGAAATGTGGGGAACATTCAATATGGGTGTAGGATTTGTATTAATTGTGGATGCAAAAGATAAGGAAAAAGTTATCGAAATTTTAGGAAAAAATGGAGAAAATGCTTATGAAATCGGACATATTGGAAAAGGTGATGAAAAAATATGTCTAAAATAATTGAAAATT
Source organism: Leptotrichia trevisanii DSM 22070 (assembly GCF_000482505.1). Taxonomy (NCBI): domain Bacteria; kingdom Fusobacteriati; phylum Fusobacteriota; class Fusobacteriia; order Fusobacteriales; family Leptotrichiaceae; genus Leptotrichia; species Leptotrichia trevisanii. The sequence goes on along the minus strand of NZ_KI519443.1, from coordinate 262,015 downwards.
CAAAAAATGATACAGAAAATAAAAAAACAAGAATAGCAGTCTTTGTATCAGGCTCAGGCTCTAATTTACAGTCAATAATCGACAATATCGAAAATGGCAACTTAAACTGTGAAATTTCCTATGTAATAGCCGACAGGGAATGCTTTGGGCTGGAAAGAGCTGAAAAACATGGGATAAAAAGTATAATGCTCGATAAAAAGTTATTTGGAAAAAATTTATCAAATGAAATAAACGCTATTTTGGAAAACGATACAGAAAGAATAGATTACATCGTACTTGCAGGTTATCTGTCAATCTTATCAGAAAGTTTCATAAACAAATGGATTCGAAAAATCATAAATATCCATCCCTCACTTCTACCAAAATATGGCGGAAAAGGAATGTACGGAATGAAAGTTCACGAAGCTGTAATTGCAAACAAGGAAAAGGAAAGCGGATGCACAATCCATTTTGTAGACAATGGAATAGATACGGGAGAAATCATAACAAATGTGAAAGTTCCTGTTTATGAAGAGGACACGCCTGAAGTTTTGCAAAAGAGGGTGCTGGAGAAGGAGCATATTTTGTTAATTGAAGGGATTAAGAAGTTATTGGAGCAATAATGAAGTTTTGAAAAAAGGTGTGAAATATGGATTTAGAGGATTTTTTAGCAATATTAACATATTTTTTGATGATTATTGGAGGAGCAGCTGGAATAGGATTGATAGTTGTTTTTCTTAGAAAATTAGGAAAAATTGAAAGTAATGACAAATTAGAAGAAGAAAAATTAGATGATTGATTTTAGAAATTGTGCAAAAAATTATAAGATTAACAGGATTTTTTCTAATAAATTTTATTCAGAAGAAGTTAAAAGAGAAAAATAAAAAATAAATATCTATAAGTGTGTTTAAAAATTTAAAATTTATGTTGTTTTTAAAGTTTTTTGACTGTAAAAATATGATAAATTACAATAAAATCAATATTTATAATTCTCAAAAAATTATTAAAAATATATATAATAGTTTTTGTACACACTTGAATTAATTTTAAAGATAGGAGAAAATATGGATATAGAAACAGTATTGATTATAATTGTAGTGGTTGTAGGAATCGGATTGGGAATTTTTGTTGGCGGAAAATTTGGTAAAAAAGTTGGAAATAAAATGAAAGATAAAATTGAGGACAAATGGAGAAAATAAAATTTTTATAAAAATAAAAAAATATGTTTAATGGAAAATATTGGAGAGTGAAAATGGGATTTTTTGACAGATTTAAAAATAAAAAAGAAAAAACACAAAATGAAGAAGATATTTTTTCGGATTTTTTGAAAAATTATCCACCGAAGAAAATCTTATAAAACCTTCTGAGCATATTATAGACGCTGCAAGAAGTGTAAAAGTACCTGAAGAAATCATTAATTTTTGGACTTCTTATGGCTTTGGAAATTATGGAGATGGTATTATAAAAATGATTGATCCTGAAAAATATATGTCTGGATTTTATACTTGGCTTGGAAAAGAGGATTATTCAAGAATACCAATTTTTATGACAGGATTTGGAGATATATTTTACTATAGGAATTTAGGTAACGGAGAATATGATATTTCACTTTTGGATATACATTATCGTGATATTTCTGTCTGTACTTACACTTTAGAAGATTTTTTGAAAAATTATATTGTTTCAGAAAATGTGAAAAAGGAAATATTAAGAAAAGAACTTTTTGAAGAAGCTAAAAAATCCAAAGGAATTTTGAAAAAGGAAGAAATATATTTCTTTGCTCCTGCATTAATTGCTGGTGGTGCAGAAGAATTAAAATATGTTGACAAAGGAGATGCTGCTGTTCATCATGAGATATTGTTTCAATGGGGAACATAAAGTAATTATCAAATAAAAAATAGAGAGTTTTTTGAATAGCATTTTCAATTTTCCCTCTATTTTTATTTAGCCTAATTTTTCAAATTCAAAAATTTTATAAATTATCTTGAGTAAACTTTTGTTAATTTAGCAATTCTTTCAGCTAATTCATCTGTCAATACACCGTCTTTTAATCTCCATTGCCAGTTTCCACTAGCGATTCCTGGAGTATTGATTCTGGCTTCGCTTCCTAATCCTAGGAAATCTTGAATTGGAGCGATTGCCATATTTGCAACAGAACCCCATGCACCTCTTAGGGCATCCCAGTAAATTTCATCATCAGATTGTGAATGAAGATAATCTCTTGCAAATTGTCTGTCTTCCTCTTTTGCTTTTGTGAACCATCCCATTAATGTGTCATTGTCGTGAGTTCCTGTGTAGACAACACAGTTTTTTGTGTAAGTATGAGGCAAGTATTCATTTTCTTCGTTAGAATCAAATGCAAAACCTAAAATTTTCATTCCTGGGAATCCAGTTGATTCTCTTAAATCAATAACTCCCTGTGTCATAAATCCTAAATCTTCAGCAATAATTGGTAAACTTCCCAATTCTTCTTTTATTTTGTTAAATAAATCAATTCCTGGCCCTTTTACCCATTGTCCGTTTACTGCGGTGTCATCTCCAAATGGAACTGCCCAGTATTCATCAAATCCTCTGAAATGATCGATTCTTATAATATCACAAGTGGAAAGGTTGGCTCTAACTCTGTCTACCCACCATTTGTAATTTAGTTCTTTTAATTTGTTCCAGTCATATAGAGGATTTCCCCAAAGCTGTCCTGTGGCACTGAAATAATCAGGCGGAACACCAGCTACTTTAACTGGTTTTAGTTCAGGATCGAATAGGAAAATTTCTGGATTTGCCCATGCGTCAGAACTGTCTACCGCAACGAAAATCGGTATATCTCCAATTACTTTGATTCCATTGTCATTAGCATATTTTTTTACGTTGTTCCACTGATCAAAGAACAGGCATTGAATAAAGTTGTTGTATTCAATTTCATCGGCTAATTCTTCTCTATATTTATTAACGGCAGCTTCTTCCCTAACTTTAATGTCATGTGGCCATTCAGTCCAAGGAAGTCCATTGAAGTGATTTTTCAAAGAGATAAAAAGGCTGTAGTCATTTAGCCAATCGCTATTTTCAGCTTTAAAAGCATCTAATTTCCCTTTTAAATCATCATTTCCATTAGTTTTAAAGTTTTCGTATGCTTTTCTTAATAAAGGGTATTTTTGATTATAAATAGCACCATAATCAACAGATTCTTCATTTCCACCAAAATCAACATCTTTCAAATCTTCCTCAGTTAATAAATTTTGCTCGATTAACAAGTCAAAATCAATTAAATATGGGTTTCCAGCGAATGTTGAAAAGCATTGGTAAGGTGAATCCCCGTATCCAGTTGGCCCAAGCGGGAAAATTTGCCATAATTTCTGATTTGCTTTTTTTAGGAAATCCACAAATTTGTATGCTTCTTTCCCTAAACTTCCAATTCCGTATTTCCCAGGAAGTGAAGTAGGATGTAACAAAATTCCAGAACTTCTCTCAAACATTTCTATATCCTCCTTAAAATTATTAATAAAATCAAATTTTTTATTTCTCATACTAAATATACTATATTTTATGCCAAAAGTCAACATATACGTAAATGTATAATTATTAAAATTTGAAAAAAGAGTGGGAGTATTGGAAATAAAGAGTTTTTGAATAGCAATGTTAAAAAATTTTAAATAAAAAATACTCAAACAGTGATGTGATTTATTGTCTGAGTATTTCTTAAATTTAGTCAATTCCCTCATATTTCTTTAGTTTAAGTACGAATTCTTTATCATAGTCGTTTAATTGAATTTCTGATTGATCTTCAATTGTTGGTGAGTACCAAGACTTGTTTTCAAAATATGTTCTCATTTCTCCACCTTTTTTAAACGCAAACCCTCTTTCTGCAAACATCATATTTCGTAAAATTTTCAATTGATATTTACTATATTTATTAAATGCAGATTCATTTCCATTATCCATAACTTCATGCTTTAAATTATTTAAATCTTCTAAATCTAAATCATTTGTATTTTTATTTGTTGATGAAATTGAAGTAGAATTTTCAGAGGTATTTTGATTTTCGTATTCAGAAGGATTTGAAGTTGCTTGTTCTGTTGTGTCTGTTTCTTTTTTAGGTGCAGTAATAGTTCCGTCAGAATTATAACAAGCAGCTTCATTAATAATCTTTAATTGCTGTGCATATAGCATCCCTGCTATAAGTGGTATAGAATTGCCATTCGTTACTGCATCGGGTGAAGTCAGTAATGCTTCTAATAAAACATCTTTTTGAGAGCAAGTTATTTTTGGTGTTCCATCTTCATTTAGTAAATCTTGTTGATTAACTTGATCTTTATTAGTTTTTAGAAAATTTCTTAATCTGTTAGTATATTCTGATAATTCATTTTCAGACAATCCTAGAGATTTTTTTTCGTTTTGTGTTTCGGATTGAGTACCGCAACCTGTCAGTATTAATAAAACTGTAAATATAAAAAATATTGTTTTCATAAAAATCTCCCTTAAATAAATTTTATATTATATTTTTTAGACAATGTTTCTTGAATAATTGTAGCATTAATAAGATTGATTGTATCACATTTTGTTGATGTTGAAGCAAATTGCCACTGTGGTTCAAAACTTTGTCCTGCCTGTCTTATATCACCTCTACCATTAGTCACATAGGCTTTTTTTCTTGTAGTTACATTAATAGCATCTCCATATTGTAACTGTATAATTTCATCAGCTAATCCACCCCAAAACTTAGTTCTTGTGAAATTTAATTTATCATTGCTGATTTGTTCAAATAAATATGGAGAAGTAATAATTTTTTCTAAATCATTGTTGTAATGTTCAAATACATAATTTTTAAATTGTTCTTTTATAATGTTAAATACGTTAATGAAATCTTTTTCCAATAATTCGTCATCAAAAATAATTGATTCTGATAAAGTATTCAAATTATTTGAAATATTATTTAATTCATTTTCATTGTATGCTGAAAATGGTTTTTTCAAATATAAAATTTTTACTTTTTGCCCTAATTCGCCTTTAATTCCTAAAACTCTATCAAAAGAAATATTTTTCAAATCTTTTCCTTCCGAAATAACAAATCCTGTTGTATAAACAATTACTTTACTTTTTTTGGTTAATAAATAAATTCCATAAGCGAGCATTAATATACCGATAAAAGAATAAATTCCTCCTCCAAATAATGCTATTGTTCCAAATCCAACAAATGTCCAAGCACCTTTTGATTTCATTCCACTTTTTTCAAATCTAAAAATTTCTTTTTCTTGCATAATTTTTTCCTCCTAAAATTTTTATTGTTTAGTTACTCATTAAATTTAAACAATGGTTTGTTATTTTTTCAGCTTCATCGTTAAGTCTCTTGTATTCAGCTTCATCTTCTGAATCATAGGCTCTCATAATTTGTTGCCGATAACTATTTATTGTTTTGTCACAATCTTCTTCAGATGTTGGGTAAGTTATTGTATGTACTTGAGATTTAGACAAATACCGTTGATAGCGACTATATAGTAATCCAGCTCCTATTCCGACAATCAATGCTATTATTGCAATTAAAATTTTTTTAGTCATAATAATCTATTTCAAAACTTAAACTATATTTCGAAAAGTTTTGTTTTACCTCCCTTCTTCAAAAAATGTTATTGAAATTAAAAATATACAAATTATTTTTTCTAAGTGTATTCATATAATTAAAACTTGATAAATAATGAGCAAATTCTTAATTTTTACTTTTTCAACAAAGAATTTTAAGTAGATAATTATTGAGTATTTGAATTAAATATTGATGTTTTATTTATATAAAATATTAGAAAATAAATAATTATAAATTTAATGTGATATAATACTTTTATAAGTATACCACCCATTTTTTTTTTTGCTTATATAAAGGTTAATTTGAGATTAATTTTTATGATTATTGATACATTAATACCTAAAAATTTTAAATAAAATAATTTTTTTTATATTATGAAATTGTAAAAAAGTAAAAAAAAGTAATTTACAGAATAAAAATTTTACAGTATAATATGGGCAAAGAAAAACGGAGTAATATTGTTGGAAATAACTGGTTAAGAAAGTTTTGAAATAATATTTATGAGAATAAGTTTATATTGAGGAGGAAAATTAATGGGAAAAAAAGCGTTAGTAATCGGAGCTGGAGGAGTGTCAAATGTAGTCTGCCATAAATGTGCACAAAATTCAGAAGTATTTAGTTCAATTATGATAGCCAGCCGTAGAAAAGTAAAATGTGATGAAATCAGGGAAAGAATTGAAAAAAGCAAGTATGCTGGAAGAATTGAGATTCAGACTGCACAGGTTGATGCTAATAATGTGCCTGAACTGGTGGCGTTGATTAATGAATACAAGCCTGATATTGTGATAAATGTGGCTTTACCATATCAAGACTTGACAATTATGGATGCTTGTTTAGAAACTAAGACTGATTATTTGGATACAGCGAATTATGAACCTTTGGACACAGCAAAATTTGAGTACAAATGGCAATGGGCTTATAAGGAAAAATTTGAAAAGGCTGGAATTACGGCTATTTTAGGAAGTGGATTTGATCCAGGTGTTACTGGAGTATTTTCAGCATATGCACAAAAGCATTATTTTGATGAAATAAATTACATTGATATTCTTGACGCAAATGCTGGAGATCACGGTTATCCATTTGCAACAAATTTTAATCCTGAAATTAATATTAGGGAAGTTACGGCTAATGGAAGTTACTGGGAAGACGGAAAATGGGTAGAAACAGAGCCAATGGAAATTAAAAGAGTGTATAATTTTCCGCAAATTGGAGAAAAGGATATGTACTTGCTGCACCACGAAGAACTGGAATCGCTTGCATTAAATATTAAAGGGATTAAAAGAATTAGATTCTTTATGACTTTTGGGCAAAGTTACCTTACTCATTTAAAAGTGCTTGAAAATGTTGGAATGACTTCGATTGAGCCAATAGAATTTGAAGGAAAGCAAATTGTGCCGTTGCAATTTTTGACAGCGGTGTTACCTGATCCAGCTTCACTTGGGCCTAGAACAAAAGGCAAGACAAATATCGGAAATATTTTCAGAGGTAAAAAAGATGGTGTAGAAAAAACTTATTATGTGTATAATGTGTGCGATCATCAGGAATGTTACAAGGAAGTCAGCTCACAGGCGATTTCCTACACAACAGGAGTACCCGCAATGATTGGAGCTGCAATGGTACTTACTGGAGAATGGAAAAAACCGGGAGTATTCAATGTGGAGGAAATGAATCCAGATCCATTTATGGATGCACTGAATAAATTTGGACTTCCTTGGGTTGAGGACTTTAATCCAACATTGGTTGATTAGTTGAAAAATATAGTGAGATGACTTTGAAATTGTACTTAACAAAGCGGTGATTATCCTATTAAATTTGAATGATTTACTTTGATTTAATTTGACATTAGAGTTAGTAATAAAAAACTAAATTTTAATAAAATAATTTTTTGAAAATCAGACTATTGAATTATATGAGATTTTATGTTTTTTGGTAGTTTGATTTTTTATAAAAAAATTTTAAAAAATTTATAAAGAGAGTATTTTAAAATTTTAAAAAATAGGGTATAATTAACTATAGAAAAATATAAAATTTTTAGGAGGAAAAAATGAAAAAGATTTTAACAATTTTTAGTGTAATTTTTGCACTGATGTTAGTTGTAGCTTGTGGAAATAAACCAGCTACTGGTGAACAAGTGAAAGATGGTAAAACATCTGCGGATTCGACAAATTCCAAAAAAGCTGTTGCAGTAGTGTATTCTACTGGAGGAAAAGGTGACAAATCATTTAATGATGCAACTTTCAGAGGACTGGAAAGAGCTCAGAAGGAATTAGGGATTTCTTTCAAAGAGTATGAGCCAAAAGATCCATCGACAGAAGCAAAAAACGCTTTGACACAATTTGCAGAATCTGGAGAATTTGAATTAATTATCGCAGTTGGATATAGCATGAAAGATTCGTTAGTTGCAGTAGCTCAGGCTTTTCCTGATCAAAAATTCGCAATAATTGATGAAACTGTAGATGGTTTACCAAATGTTGCTTCTATTTTGTTTAAGGAACACGAGGGATCATTCTTAGTAGGAGCATTGGCCGGAATGATGGACAAAACAGGAACTGTCGGATTTGTTGGTGCAAATGAATCTGAACTAATTAACAGATTCTATGCAGGGTATGCACAAGGTGCAAGATATGTAAAACCTGATATCAAAGTTATATCTGTTTATATTGGAGGAAGTAATTCATTCAACGATCAGGCATCAGCTAAAGCTAAAACTGAAACACTGATTCAACAAGGTGCAGACGTTATTTATCATGCCGCTGGAGCAAGTGGACTGGGAGTTTTCCAAGCAGTTAAAGAAAAAAATGTTTACGGAATTGGAGTAGATTCTAATCAAGATAATCTATACCCAGGAATAATTTTAACATCTATGATGAAATATGTTGATAATGCGGTATTTGACATTGTAAAATCTACTGCGGATGGAAAATTTGAAGCAAAATTACAAACTTTTGGAATTAAGGAAAATGGAGTAGGAACTACTGACTTTGAATTTACAAAAGATAAAATTGGTGAAGAAAACATCAAACGTCTTGAACAAATTAAACAAGATATCAAAGATGGTAAAATTCAAGTGAAATCGGCATTATAACTGCAAGTATTTTTCAAAGTTCAAAATGTAAAATTTTATTTAACTCAGTGCAAAAAATAATTGGTTGTTTGAGAATGGGAATTGACTGATTCCGTTCTTTTGCAACCTTTTTGTCTTTTTATTTTTAAAATTTTTAGGAGATGATCTTTTATGAGAATAGTTGATATAATTCAAAAAAAACGTGATAATGAAAAACTTTCTGACAAGGAACTGGAATTTTTATTAAACGAATATCTGGCTGGAAATGTGCCTGATTATCAAATGTCGGCATTTCTTATGGCTGTTTATTTTAATGATATGACACAGGAGGAATTGCTGAAATTTACAATGCTGATGAGGGATTCTGGTGATGTTATAAAATTTGATGAAATAAATAGATTTTTGGTGGATAAACATAGTACCGGTGGAGTTGGGGACAAGGTTACAGCTGTACTTTCTCCAATTTTGTCTGCACTTGGAATGGGAAATGTGAAGTTGTCAGGAAAAGGGCTTGGACATACTGGAGGAACGATTGATAAATTTGAGTCAATTAAAGGATTCAAATTTTCGACTACAAAAGAGGAACTTATAAAAATAGCAAATAAAACGGGAATAGGACTTATGGGTTACAGTGACAACATCGTTCCTCTTGACAAAAAGCTGTATTCTTTACGTGATGTAACAGCGACTGTGCCAAGTATTCCATTAATTGCAAGCAGTATTATGAGCAAGAAGCTGGCAATTCATTCAGATGTTATAATTCTTGATGTAAAAGTTGGGGATGGGGCCTTTATGAAAGATTTGGGACAAGCTAAGAAATTGGCAGAAAGAATGATTGAAATTGGGAAAGGTGCTGGCAAAAAAGTCAAGGTTGTGCTTAGCAATATGGATGAACCGCTTGGACATTCAATAGGGAATGCAAATGAAATTATTGAAGCAATTGAGTTTTTGAAAGGAAACTGTGTGGATGACTTGAAGGAAGTTGTTTATACAATTGTAAGCCTTGCCTTGAAAGAAAAAGGGGAAGTAAGGGACTTTAATGAAGCTAAGAGTAAAATTGATGAAGTGATAAATAATGGAAGTGCATTAAAAATTTTGGGTGAATTTATTGAGGCGAGCGGCGGAAATAAAGAGCTTGTCAATAATTATGACTTGTTGCCAAAAGCAAAATCTGTAATGGAAGTTTTTTCTGAAAATGATGGATATGTAAAAAAAATAAAAACAGAAGAAATTGGAAAAGCTGCAATGATTATAGGTGCTGGACGTGCGAAAAAAGAAGATGAGGTTGATCACGCAGTTGGAATAAATATTTTTAGAAAAGTTGGAGAAAAAGTAGGAAAAAATGAAAAAATAGCTGAAATTTACTATAATAATGATAAAAATGTACAAGAATCTAGAAATATGATTTTGGACGCATTTGTATTGACAAAAGAAGAAGTTGAGAAGCCAAAGGCGATTTTAGAGATAATAGAATAAAATTATGAACTGCACCCAAAATTTTGAATACAAACAAGATTGAAGGTGCAGTTTATCATTTATTGACTCATTTTAAAAACAGTCTATTATTTTGTTCATTAAAATTTTTTCTTTTTATTTATTTTTTTTAGCAACAACATCATTCTTAGTTTCAGAATCTAATCTTTCCTTATCAGAAATTATTTTTCCTCCGAGCATTCCAGCCAGTACAGATTTTAAGTCAATTCCTGTTGAATCTGTGATTCCATCATTAATTTGAGCGATTGACTTTGTAATATCTCCGACTAATTTGGAAGTATTTCCATCACCGTACATCGTGATTTTATCAATGTTATTAAGTGGAGCTGCAACATTTTTAGAGATTTCTGGCAGTGCCTTGAAGTACATTTCCATAATTGCGGCATTTCCGTATTTTTTCATTGCGTCAGCTTTTTTGTCTATTCCTTCAGCTTCTGCCAATGCTTTTGCTTTTATCGCTTCAGCTTCTGCAAGTCCTATTTCACGTTTACTTTGGGCTTCTGCCAATGCTTTTAGTTTAATGCTTTCTGCTTCTGCCTGAGCTTTTAATTTTATACTTTCAGAATCAGCCTGAGCTTTGATTTTTAGGGCTTCCCCTTCCTGTTGTGCCATTATTTTCAGTGCTTCAGCTTCTTTTGTCTTTTGATAAAGGATTGCTTCGGCTTCCCTTTGCTCTTCAATCAGTTTACTTTCAGCCTGTTTTGTTTTTCTGTAAAGTTCTGCATCTGATTTTATTTGATTGTCTACCTTGATTTCAGCTTCCAGTTTTGCCTGATTAGTTTTTATTGCCTGTGTTTCACGAGTGAAATTACTTTCTCCCTGAACTTCTTCCAGTTCTTTTCTTTTTCTTTCAGTTTCAAGCTGATAAGTCATATCCGCAGAGGCTTTTTTCGTATCTGATTCAATTTTTAAGTCAGCTTTTTTAATTTCTAATTTATTGGTTTTTTCAGCAATTTCTTCTGCCACTTTTAATTCAATATCTTTAGCTTCCTTATCTGCATTAGCTTTTGCAATGGCGATTTCCTTTTCAGCCTGAGCTTTGGCGATACTTGCGTCTTTTGAGATTTTCGATATGTTTTCAATTCCCAAGTTGTCAATCACGCCTTTTTCATCCATAAATGACTGCACAGCGAACGAAACTACCACAAGCCCCATTTCACGCAAGTCTGGCGATACATTTTCCTGAACTTTCACATTAAATTCTTTTCTGTTCTGAACCATATCCTTCAAGTTCATCTGTCCAATAATTTCACGTAAATTCCCTTCCAACACTTCCTTTACAGACTCTCCAATATATTCACTTTTTTTATTCAAAAAGTTTTTAGAGGCAATATTCAAAATTTCTGGCTCCTGTGCAATTTGTAATTTTACAATCGCATCAGCCTTTATATTAATAAAATCATTTGTCGGCACAAATACCGAAGTGTTGACATCCACTGAAAACAGTGATAAATCCAAATAATCTACTCTTTCAAAATATCTCAAATAAAAAGCCAGTTTCCCAGTTACAACTCTTCTTTTAAATCCACTAATAAATGCTGCTCTATCCATCGGCACACGAATAAATCCAACAAGTGAAAGTATAAAAATAATAATCAAAACAATCAATATTGGAACAAAATTATTTGATAAAAATCCCATATTTATCAACTCCTTATTTTAGTTTTTTATTTTTTGAGCCTATTTAAAAATTGTGTTCAAAATGAAAGAAAGGGCATGAAAAATCATACCCCCATAAAATAAATTAATCTAAAAAACAATTTTTACCTAAATTTATAAAAATATGAATATTTTTTTATTTAAAACAGTAAGTTTTTTAATTTTTCAGAATTAAACATTTCTTCTTTCACGTTCTCTTCTTTCTCTTCTTGAAAGTGGACGGTGTGGCTCATTTGGTGTTCTAGCTGAAACATCATCACCCATCATTTCATTTTCTTCGTGTTCATATCTTACATTTGAAACTTCCTCATGTGTTAGGTTATTTGTATCTTCTTCACCACGTACTCTTAATTTTAAGATAAATGAACTTGTTTCACGTTTTATTGCGTCAATCATTTCATTGTAAATATCATAACCTACAATCTTATAATCGTGGATAGGATTTCTTTGCCCATAAGAACGTAATCTTATCCCTTCACGCAGTTCCGTCAAATCTTTCAGGTGTTGTCGCCATTTGGAATCCAAAACTTCCAGCATAATATATCTTTCAATTCTTCTGAATATTTCTTCTCCAATAGCTTCTTCCTTTTCATCATAAATTCTTACCAAGTCATCGTAAACTTTGTTTGAAATTTCATCTGCACTCGCATTTTGTAATTCTTCTGAAATTTCATATTCAAATGTTTCGTGAAGTTTATCCGACAATAGATTAAAGTCTTTTTCTCCATTACCTTCACCAACGTAGGCAGAATTTACAATGTCATCCACTGTATCTGAAATCATATTTATAATTAATTCTTTTAAATTCTCGTTTTTAAGGATGGCATCCCTTTGCTCATAAACGACTTCCCTTTGAGTATTATTTACATCATCATATTCAATTAGACTTTTTCTTGACGAAAAGTTTCGGCTTTCAATACGTTTTTGTGCATTTTCAACAGATTTACTGATTTGTTTGTGACGGATTTCTTCATCTTCGTCAATTTTTAGCATTTTCATCATGCTTTTCAGTCTATCTCCACCAAATAATCTCATCAAGTCATCATCAAGCGACAAATAAAACTCTGATGTTCCTGGATCCCCTTGACGTCCCGCACGTCCTCTTAACTGGTTATCAATACGTCTACTTTCATGTCTTTCTGTTCCTAAAATAAACAATCCACCAGCTGCAAGCACCTTTTTCTTATCTTCTTCACATTCTTTCACATATGCACTGTGAACATCTTCATACTCAGGCGTACCTTTTACCGCAACCTTTGTAGCAAACGACTCTGCATCTCCCCCAAGTTTAATATCTGTTCCACGTCCTGCCATATTTGTTGCAATTGTTACTGTTTTGAAACGCCCTGCTTGTGCTATAATTTCTGCTTCTCTTTCATGATGTTTTGCATTCAATATTTCATGTGGTATTTTAGCTTTTTTCAATAATGCAGATACTTCTTCTGAATGTTGGATTGAAGCTGTACCGACAAGGACAGGCTGCCCTTTATGATAAAGTTCTTCGATTTTTCTTGCAATTGCTTTATATTTAGCCTTTTTATTCATATAAATGACATCTGGCAAGTCAACTCTGGCAACAGGTTTGTTTGTAGGCACTACAATAACTTTCAGGCTGTAAATTTGTTTAAATTCGTCTTCTTCTGTTTTTGCAGTTCCCGTCATTCCTGACAATTTTTCATACATTCTGAAATAATTTTGCAGTGTAATTGTTGCAAGAGTCTGATTTTCTCCAGCAACTTCCAATTTTTCCTTTGCCTCAATTGCCTGATGTAATCCGTCTGAATAACGTCTTCCTTCCATAAGACGCCCAGTAAATTCATCGACTATGATAACTTCATTATCATCATTAATAATATAATCCCTATCCAGTTTGAACAATTCCTTAGCTTTTAATGCCTGTGTCAAAAAGTGTGTAAGTTCCACATATTCAGGCGAGTACAAATTATCGATCTTTAACATTCTTTCAACGTTCTTGATACCCTTATCAGTAATTGTAACAGTATGAGATTTTTCATCAACTTCATAATCTTCCCAGTCTTCATCAGGAATTACAGTATTTTTCTTATCCTTAATTTCCTCAGTCTTATAACTTCTTTTCAGTCTTTTTGCAACTTCTGAAAAAGTGTTGTACCATTCTGTAGTTTCTTCAGCAGCTCCTGAAATGATAAGTGGTGTTCTTGCTTCATCAATTAGAATCGAATCAACCTCATCGACAATAACATAATTATGTCCACGTTGCACCTTCTCGTCAAGTTCCCCAACCATATTATCTCTCAAATAGTCAAATCCGAATTCATTATTTGTTCCATAAGTAATATCACAGTTATAAGCGGTTTTTCTCTGATCAGGTGTAATATTTCCAACAACAACTCCAGAAGTAAGTCCCAAAAATTCAAAAAGTCCTGCCATAATATCCCTATCCCGTTTTGCAAGATAGTCATTAACTGTTACAACGTGTACTCCTTTACCTGGCAATGCATTTAAATAAATTGGAAGTGTCGCCATCAGAGTTTTACCTTCCCCTGTCTTCATTTCCGCAATGCAGCCTTTGTGAAGAATCATTCCACCGATAAGCTGAACATCATAGTGCCGCATTCCCATCAGTCTTTTTGAGGCTTCCCTGACTGTTGCAAATGCCTCAACCAATATATCATCAAGTGTTTCCTTTTGCAATCTTTCTTTAAATTCAACTGTTTTATGACTTAGCTGTTCATCTGTCATTTTTTCAAAAAGCGGTTCAACTTCATTGATTTTATCAACCAATTTTTGCATTTTTTTGATTTCTCTCTCGTCTGATGTACCAAATATTTTTTCTCCTATTTTTTTTAACATTTTTTTTTCCTTTCGTATATTAAATTTTTAAAGTTATAGGTTATAAAATATTTGATTCCTATTCTCTTGTCCGTAAATTATTTTCATCTTTTTTCATTAAAAAAGCACTGATATTTCCAATATTTTTTGGAATTTTATCAGAATTTTTATAAAAGACAGTATTTTGATTTTTTTCAAATAATAAAAAAAGGCTATTTTTCTGTTTTCCTTTTTCCTTTTCCTTACGTTTCCCAATTTTTTTCAGTTCCTGTGTCAATCGTCTGTTATTTACGCTTTCAATCTGATTAATTTTCACAATCAAATCCCGAATATCCTCATGGCTCAAATTATTCTCATCCACAAAAACACTTAATTTACGGCTAAAACTAGGTGTCCCCAAAAGGCTCGAATAAGTCATCATAAAGAGAATACAAGTCATAACAAGCATTACGCTTTTCCTTTTATCTATAACTATTTTTCTCACTCCTAAAATTTCAATATTTTATTTTATTAAAACTTACTTATTATACCATTTATTATGTTTTTTGTCTATTATAAAAAAAGATGCCGACAGAGTAAAAAAAATTAGAGGCAATTCATTAAATATCATAATAAAACTTTTTTGATCACTTTTTTGAATCATCTTACTTTGTGATATTTCCTTCAGAGCAGACATTCTCCGCTTCTTAAATATGGAATATTTGTGTTATTAAAATATATAACTAAATATATCTTCAAACACTTTAAATACAAAATGTTCTATTAAAATCACTCCCATTGATTCTGCTATTTTTTGAGCCAAAATATTTACAATACAAATTGTGCTATTAAAATTGTTG
>NZ_KI519443.1:235846-245021 GCF_000482505.1 Leptotrichia trevisanii DSM 22070 | reverse complement strand
CTAGAATTCCAGCATTTACAATACAAATTGTGCTATTAAAATCATATCATTATTAGTTACCCTAAATATAATATCATTTTTTCACAATTTTGTCGATACCTAATTTTTTCCAAAAATTTTAAAAGCTGATTTTTTATTTTCAAAATAAAATATTTAAGAAAATCAGTAAAAATCAGTAATTTTAGGAATCTGTCGATATACAAGTTTTTTTTAGTTATTGAACATCGACAGATTAAATATATTGAATATCTAAAAAACTATTTATAAAATAATAATAAAAGTTTATTATATAAGTATTTACTTTTATAAAAAATAGGATATAATATATTATTATATTTCAAAGAAAAAAATAATGGAAAGAAAGGTATAATAAGAAAATGAGATTTAAGATTAATATTGAATTAACAGAAGGTAACAGCTTTCCTATAAATTGGAGATCAAAAATTTTATGTGTCCTAAAAACAGGACTGAAAAAATGTGATAATGAAATTTTTGAAGAATTTTTTGGATCTGCAAAACAGAAAAATTATACATGGTCAGCTTATTTTCAGAATGTGAAATTTGAAAAGGATAAAGTTAAATTTTTAGGAGAGGAAAAAAAGATTATCGTTAACCTTTCGGCATATGATAATGTTGATAGTTTGAACATTTATAATGCTTTTTCAGGTATCAGGTTTAAAGAGATAAAAATTTCAGAAGAGACAAAGGTTGTGGTTACTAATATTTCGATTTTACCAAGACAAATTATAAAGGATAACATATTAATTGTTAAAACTATGTCTCCAATAGTTTGCCGTGATCATGATCAAGAAACTAAAAAAGACACCTATTATATAGGGACAGATGATAAATTTTCTAAAATTATAAAAAGAAATCTTTATTTAAAACTTAAAGAATTAAAAGGAGAATATGTAAAAAAAGATATTGAAGATTTGATAATAGATTCAAGTCAGACTAAAAAGGTTGTTGTTAAGCATTATGATAAAACTAAAAAAGATAAAACTTTAAATTATGAAAATAAATTTAATGGTAAATTTTTGGATACTTCAGTTGGTATATTGAAATTGGAAGGAAAAAGTTATATTTTAGATTATATTTATAATGCAGGGATTGGGAGCATAACTGGAAGTGGATTCGGAATGCTGGAAAAATTGAAATAATTTGAATTAAGAAAAGGTAGAAAAATGAGTAATGAAAAAATAGAATTGAAATTGAAGGATTGGTTATTTAATGCTGGATTACTAGGATTTATAAATATACTTGGAGAAGAAGCAAAGAGTAGTGGAGAACTGGAAATTGATAATAAAAATCGTTTAATAAAATTTTCTCCAAAAGTTTTGGAAAATTTCGAGTATAAATATTTTGATTTTTTTATAAAAAGATACGGGAAAACACTGACTTATGGTAAAATTCTTGAATTTGAGAAATATATTGATGAATTTGAGGAGAATGGAGAAAAAATTAAAAGTATTAATGAATTAAAAATGATAAATGATAAAATTACATTCTTTAAAGCTAAAATCAAATCTGAAAGTTATAAAAAGGCATATGATTTCATAGAAAAAAATGGAACTAATAAAATTTTAGGACTGGAAAAGGAATTAAAAAAAATAAAAGAACCTAAAGAAAATATTGCTGAAATTTCAAATGATGATATAAAAAATAATCTTAAGATTATGAAGGAGATTATTGATTTTTTTAAAAAGAAAATAACTGATAAGGAAGGAAATGTAAAAAATTATCTTGCTGCCAAAAATATAGCTTATGTAATAATAAATAATGCCTGGAGCAGTGTATCGTTTTTAAATAAGGCAAATGCCGCTAAAGATATTTACGAAGAATATAAATCATATTTTGTAGAACCTGCATTAGAATATGTTAATGCTGACAAGTCTAAATTTAAATATAAATGTGTAATTTCAAATATGCAGATGAAGAATTATAAAAATACATTAGGATTTTTAAATGACACAGGTTTTGATGTGAGCAGAAAACCATCACATGTCTGGAATTTTGTAAATGATATTGCGGTAACTCCTTTGGTTACATTGATTTATTCCTGTGTTCCAGCAGGATTTATATATGGAGCCGACAAAGGGATATTTGTAAACGCAAATCATAATATAGATCAATTATGTAATATAAATAATGGAATTGCATACAATATTTTAGAAGATGAATCAGAAGAAAAGAATATAAATCTATATAAAAATTTATTGAAGGAAATCAAGAAAGAAAAAGACAATACAAAATATGAATTATCAGATATTCAGATTGTGAAGTTTGAGGAAGGACATTATAAATTTACTTTATTATCAAGGAATATTTTAAAACTCTTATCTGAAAATAAAGAAAAATTAGATGATTTATTAGATAAATGGTATTTAATTGATAAAAGATATTTTAATCTTTACGATACAACAATAACAGAATTATTAAATAATCAGAATTTATTCTCGCTAATAAACAAATTATGCTATTATAAAATTTCAAAAGCAAAATTATCTTGTAAACTAAAAAATATAGAAGATTTACTAAAAATAAATTTGGATTATATCAGGAGGTTGAAGAAAATGGATAAGCAAGAAATAATTGAAAAAAAGGAAAATAAGAAAACGTCAGAAGAATTAACAGAAAAAGATGTTTTCTATATAAGAAGAGATGCAATGATTTTTAGGGAAGAATATATAAGAAAAAGTGGAAATGATAAAAAGATTGGAAGTCTGTTATACAGACTTCAGAATGCTTTGAGAATTAATAATGTTGATATGTTTATGGATGCTCTGATTTCAGCTCATGCTTATGCAGGAAAAAATATTAGCTCACTTTTTGCTAAAGCACTTTTAAATGATGAAAATTTTCAGACATTAGGACATGGATTTTTATTAGGTTTATTAGGTGAAGATAAAAGTAAGAATGAAAATAAGACAGATAAAAAAGAAGGGAATGAATAATTATGAAGAAAAAAGGTTTAACTTTCACAGCAATATTTTTGGCACAAAGTGCTAACTATGGAGAAGGAATAGGAAATGTTGCAGCATTAAAGAAATTATCAAGAAATAAGGGAGAACAATATACATATATTTCCAGACAGGCAATAAGATATAACATTATAGAACAGCTTGGAGAAGAAAAATCACCAGTAAAAGCAGAAGGAAGTGGAGATAAAAAAGTAGTTCAGTTTTCAGCAGATACAACAATTAAAGATTATTCTGAATTAGATTTTTTTGGATATATGAAAACAATAAAAGGTGAAAATTCTAAAAACCGTTCAGCAATAGTAAGATTATCAAATGCAATTTCATTGGAAACATTTAAAGGAGATCTGGAATTTTTAACAAATAAAGGCTTAGCTGATAGAATTGGAGAATTTCCAAATATCGCACAGGCTGAAATACATAAATCTTACTATAAATATACTGTTACTATAGATTTAGATAGAATTGGAATAGATGAATTAGATAAGATTGAAGTTTCAAATGAAGAAAAATCGAGAAGAGTCAGAAAACTTTTAGATACGATTTCATTGCTCTATAGGGATATTAAAGGAAGAAGGGAAGATTTAAAACCATTATTTATAATAGGTGGAGTTTACGATATAAAAAATCCATTTTTTGAAAATATAGTGGATGTTAAAAATAACAAGATTCTAGCTGATAAACTGTGCAGCGGAATCTATGATTATATTGAGAAGGATACAATATCCGGAATTGTAAAAGAACAATTTGAAAATGATACAGAAGTTGAAGAAAAATTGAAAGGGAAAAATATAAATGTACTGAATGTTCCTGAATTTTTTAAACAGTTAAAAGAAAAGGTTGATAATTATTATACAGAGAAAGTTGATGGATAATTATGAAGGCAGTTAAATTGAAATTGTATCAAAATATGGTGAATTATAAAGTTCCAACAAGTTTTCAGCTAAAAGAAAGCTATCCTTTGCCACCATATTCAACTGTAATTGGAATGATTCATTCCCTCTGTGATTTTAAGGAATATAAACCAATGAAAATAAGTATCAGCGGAAATTATTTTTCTAAGGTTAATGACTTATACACAAGATATGAATTTAAAAATGGAAATCCTTTTGAAATGGGAAGGCACCAATTAAATGTAAATGGTTATGGTATTAATAGAGGAGTTGCAACAGCTGAACTACTGGTTGATGTAAACTTGACGATTCATATTATCCCGGAAGACCAGTCAGAAGAATTTTTAGATATCATTTTTGAAGCATTCAAATATCCGAGAGAATACCCAAGCTTAGGAAGAAGAGAGGATATTGTATTAATTAAGGATGTCAAAATTGTAGATGTGGAAAAGAAAAAACTTGAAAAAGATTTAAGTAATGGAGAAGATGACTTTGCATATATCCCTGTTAATTTTATTCAAGAGAAATTAGTAAATTATGGAGACAAAAAAAACGGAATGAACATATATGGAACTAGATATGAACTGACTAAAAATTACATTCTTAATAATATTGGGACAAAATCCAAGTCAAAGATGATAAGGTCATGGGAAAAAGAAGAGGTTATTTATTCTTCGAATATAAAAGGCTTCAAAAGAAGGGAAGTCCCTGTAGATACTGATAATGAAATTGTTTTTTGCGAATTATAAGTTAAATATTTTTATTATATATAGGAGTCTAATATGAAGAATAATTTTTTAGCTAAATCTAGTGGCGAAACAATATTAAGACACACAGAAAATCTGTTTAATAATTTTATGAAAATTTTTATGATCTATCCCAAATTAAATGTTGAAAAAAGGCTATTATTGCTTGCGTGTATCTATCATGATTTAGGAAAAATAAATCAGAAATTTCAGAGTAAACTGTCTGGTGAAAAGCAAAGTGGGGAAATTCCTCATGGGATACTCAGTACTTCATTTATAAATGATGATATTTTAATTGAATATCATCATTTTAGTGAAGATGAAATAAAAATTTTAGCTCATTCTGTAGCTTTACATCATGAAAGAAATTTAATGGAAATAAATGACAGTGATTTATCTGATGAGATATATTCAATGAACAATGAAGTTAAAAATTTTTCAAAGGAATTAAAAATTCTGGAAAATATTTATTTTGAATATTTTAAAAATACTGAGAATTATAAAGATAGAAAAGCAATTTTTAATTGGGAAGACGGAAAAGTTGAATTAGCAGAATTAAGCTCTTTATTTTATGAAATAGGAAGTAGAGTCTATTCTGATGTAGAAGGTTCTGAAACTTTTCAAAAATATGTGATGTTAAAAGGATTGCTGAATAAAATAGACTATGCTGCAAGTTCATATATTCCAGTTGAGGAAAAAAATGATTTTCTTGAAGAGAAAATGAATGCTTTTCTAAAAAATGTATTGAAAAAGGATAATCCTGAGAATGACTGGAATGAGTTGCAGAAGTTTATGATTCATAATCGAAATAAAAATGTTGTAGTGGTGGCACAGACAGGATATGGAAAGACTGAAGCGGGACTACTTTGGATAGGTAATAATAAGGGCTTTTTTACATTGCCGTTAAGAGTAGCAATTAATGCAATTTTTGACAGAGTGAAAAATCAGATTGTAATTGAAAAACTGGAAAATAGAATAGGACTGCTACATTCAGATTTTAGAGAAATATATATAGAAGATATAAAAAAGAAGGAAAAAAATAATCTAGAAAAAATGGATAATGATGAGCTGTTTATGTATATGGACAAAACAAAGCAGCTCTCCTTACCATTGACAGTCTGCACAATAGACCAGCTTTTTGATTTTGTTTTCAGAGCACCGGGATTTGAATTAAAAGTTGCTACACTATCTTATTCTAAAGTGGTTATTGATGAAATCCAGATGTATTCAACGGATTTATTAGCTTATTTGATATATGGACTGAAATATATTACAGATTTTGGTGGGAAATTTGCTATAATGACCGCTACTTTACCAGGAATTATCACAGATTTGTTAAAAAAGGAAGAAATAGAATTTGTAACTACAGAACCTTTTATAAATGATAAGAAAAGACATAATTTGAAAGTATTAAAAGAAGTCATTAATGCTAAATTTATAAAAGAAAATTATAAATATAATAAAATTCTGGTTGTCTGCAACACTGTCAAAAAATCCAAACAAATATATGAAGAATTAAAAAATTTAGGAATAGAATGTAAAGAATTGAATCTTCTTCATAGCCGATTTATAAAAAAGGACAGAGCTGAAAAAGAAAAAGAAATTTCTGAATTTGCCAATCCTAAAAGATTTAAGGAAAGTGTGAAAAAGGAAAGAAAATCAAAAAATATTTTTGAAAATGGAATCTGGATTGGTACACAAGTAGTTGAAGCATCTCTTGATTTGGATTTTGATATTCTAATTACAGAATTATCAGATTTGAATGGACTTTTTCAGAGAATGGGAAGATGTTACAGAAATAGAGAGATTTTGGATGAAAAATATAACTGCTATGTTTTTACAGAAGAGTGTTCCGGAATAAAAAGTTCCAAAGCAGTTAT
Organism: Leptotrichia trevisanii DSM 22070; assembly: GCF_000482505.1. Lineage (NCBI taxonomy): Bacteria > Fusobacteriati > Fusobacteriota > Fusobacteriia > Fusobacteriales > Leptotrichiaceae > Leptotrichia > Leptotrichia trevisanii. The sequence goes on along the minus strand of NZ_KI519443.1, from coordinate 238,524 downwards.
AGATAAAGAAATTCATCAAAAATCTAAAGAAGCACTGATAAACATTGACGGATTACTTACAGAAAAGGAAAAATTAGAATTGATTGATGAGGTTTATTCTACTGAAAGTTTAAAAGATACGGAGTATTATGGAAAATTAGTAAAAAATATTTATGCTTTGAAAAATTATATAGTGGAATATGAAAAAACAAAATCAGAAGTACAGAAAATTTTTAGAAATATTGCTTCAAGAGATATAATTCCAAAAATTATTTATCAGGAAAATGAAAAAGAAATAAAGAAAAATATTGAAATCCTGCAGAAGAAAGCAAAGGGATTAGATGAAGAAAAGCGAAAAAATTTAAGAAGTGAAAAAATAGAAGCAAGACGGGAAATAAATCAATTTAAAGTAGCAATTCCTGAATATGAATTTGATGATATTTCTCCTGAGCAAGTAGAAAAAATAGAAATAAATGATTATGAAACATTGATTATTTTAGATTGTGATTATTCGTATGAAAAAGGATTTGAAGTAAAAATGAAAAATCAAGATTTTTTTGAAGATAATACTTTTTAAATGTTATGAGGTGAAACAATGAAAATAACAGGACTTATGATAAATTATTATTTTGTATGTAAACGTAAATTGTGGTGTCAATCCAAAAATATTAATCTTGAAGAAGAAAATGAAAATGTTCAACTAGGAAAATTAATTGATGAAAACAGTTACAATTTGGAAACTAAACAAGTTATGATAGAAGAAACCGTAAATATTGATTTTATCCGTAAATGGCAAGTCGTTCACGAAGTAAAAAAAAGCAAGGCTGTAGAAGAGGCGGCAATTTGGCAAGTGAAATACTATATTTATTTTTTAAAGCGACGTGGAATAAAAATTGAAAAAGGAATCATTGATTATCCTGTAATTAGGGAACGTAAGGAAATAATTTTAACAGAGGAAGATGAAAATACGTTGAAGGAAATTTTAACTGATATTGAAAAAATTTGTCAAAATGAAAAGGATCCTCCTGTAATTAATAATAAAATTTGTAAAAAATGTGCATATTATGAGTTTTGTTACGTTTAAATAAAATCAAAAAAAAATTACAAAGAGAGGTATAAAATGGCAGAAAGTTATTTTATTTTTTCAAACGGTGAATTAAAACGTAAAGATAATGTTGTGAGAATAACAGCACCAGATGGACGTTTTAAGGATATAAAAATAGAAGTTACAAGAGATATTTACTTGTTTGGAGAAGTTTCATTAAATACAAAATGTTTAAATTATTTAGCACAAAATAAAATTCCTGTCCATATTTTTAATTATTATGGATTTTATACTGGAACATTTTATCCAAAAGAATCGAATGTTTCTGGAAAATTATTTGTAAAACAAGTTGAAAATTATACAGATAATTCAAAAAGAATTGAATTAGCACAATTAATAATAGATGCAGCAAGCACAAATATTTTGCGAAATTTAAGATATTATCAGGAACGAGGAAAAGATTTAGAATCCGTAATAACAGAAATTAAGGCACTGAAAAAAGGAATTTTTAGAACAAACGAAATTAATGAGTTAATGGGAATTGAAGGAAGTATCAGACGTACTTATTATACCGCATGGAATACAATTGTTAATCAGGAAATTGATTTTGAAAAAAGAGTAAAAAGACCGCCTGATAATATGATAAATACTATGATTTCTTTTTTGAACACATTAGTTTACACTGCCTGTCTGTCTGAAATATATGTTAGTCAGTTGAATCCTACAATAAGTTATTTACATAGTGTAGGAGAAAGAAGATTTTCATTATCGCTTGATATTGCCGAGGTATTTAAGCCTCTTTTGGCAGATAGAATTATTTTTTCTCTTTTAAATAAAAAAATGATAACAGAAAAAGATTTTGTCAAAGATTCAAATTATTTTTATATGAAAGAAAATGCACAGAAATTAATTTTAAAAACTTTTAACGAAAGATTAGAAACCTCAATAAAGCACAGAGATTTAAACCGAAAAGTTTCTTACCGGCATCTAATGCGTTTAGAAGCATACAAATTAGTAAAACATTTGCTAGAAGATAAAAAATACGAAGGATTTAAAATATGGTGGTAGTATGTATATAATTTTAGTTTATGACATCCTAACAGATGACAATGGCCCAAGAATTTCTCGAAATGTATTTAAAATTTGCAAAAAGTACTTAACAAATGTTCAAAAATCAGTATTTGAAGGAGAAATAACCCCAGTTTTATTAAAAAAATTAAATCTCGAACTAAAACGATACATTCGCAAAGACAAAGACTCATTAATAATTTTCAAATCACGTCAAGAAAAATGGCTAGAAAAAGAATTTTGGGGATTAGAAGACGACAAAACCTCAAATTTCTTTTAATAATTCCAGAAAAATCTGTCGATGTCCAATAACTAAAAAATCTCTGTATACCGACAGATTCCTAAAATTACTGATTTTTACTGATTTTCTTAAATATTTTATTTTGAAAATAAAAAATCATCTTTTAAAATTTTTGGAAAAAATTAGGTATCGACAAAATTGTGAAAAAATGATATTATATTTAGGGTAACCAATAATGATATGATTTTAATAGCACAATTTGTATTGTAAATTATTTAACATTGAATTACTAATAGATTTAATCTTACATTTTAATAGCACAATTTGTATTGTAAATATTATTAT